>JBDNAP010000461.1:0-11474 GCA_039768325.1 Thiogranum sp. | reverse complement strand
GAGCGAGCGGAAGTGGACCGTGGCCGGGGGGGAGTCGCCCATCGCGGGAGGATACCCGTCCGGCCCACCGGGCGCGCTACGCTCCCGCCGCCCCGAGCCTGGAAGGAGTGAGCCGTGTCCGATCGACCGTTCTCGGTGCTGGACGACGACAGTCGGGAGCAGCTCGAGATCTCCGCCATTCATGATGAAAACGGCTATCGCAACATCCGCCAGTCGCTGGCCGAGCAGTACAACCTGGGCAGCCGCGAGCCCGACATCCAGATCTACAACGTGAATCGTCGCGGCGACCGTTCACTCACACTGCGGCACACGCAGCATCAGCGCCGACCGCTCGCCGAGTCCACGGAGGAAATCGTGAAGCATATAGCGCGCTTATGGGGTTTTACGGTACGCCTTGAATCGGTTTCTGAGAACAACAAGGTCGAACTCACGCAGGAATGCTGTGTGTGACATTAATGCAGGCCGGCTTAAGAGAACCGGTTTTCGATCAACACCTCGTCGAGCGGTAGCTGTCCAGGCCTGGGCCAGGCTTGCTTGATGCCTTTGCCGATGGCAATCATAAATGCAATCGCATGGTCTTCAGGAAGATTTATGAGTCTGCCCACCGCCTGGTAGTCAAAACCATCCATTGGACAGCTATCGTAGCCAAGTTCCCTGGCCACGAGCATAATGGTCTGCCCGACCAGACCGCAGGAACGCATACCTTCATCGCGCTCGACCTGCGGCTTGTCACGGTAATATTCGGGGAGTGCCGGCAACAGAAAGTCCTGTACTTCCTGCGGTGCGTTACGCCAGTAACGCTCGGGTTGACGTGACCAGGCCTTGTTGTCGAAACACAGAACCAGCAATTCAGAAGCATCCGTGACCTGCGCCTGATCCCAGGCCACTGCACGGATAGCCTTGCGTTGATCCGGGTCGGTGACGCGTATAAAACGCCAGTTCTGAATATTAAACGCAGTCGGCGTCAGGATCGCGTGCTCCATCAGCGTACGAAACGTCTCTTCGGGCATGTTGTGCTCCGGGTCGTACCACTTTATCGCGCGTCGTGCGCAAACCGCCTCGCTAACTTGCATTGTTGCCTCCCAATACTCAATTGCAGTTATTTCATGTGACACCGTCTTGCTGAAGCCGCTCTACCAACATTTTATTTTTGGTATACTACCTGACCAGTCACGGAAATTCATTTACATCATGAGCAGCCAGCATATCTATCGGATCGTTTTTTATAATCAGGGCAATGTGTATGAAATCTATGCCCACAAGGTGGAACAAAGCAGTATGTATGCCTTTATAGAAGTGGAAGACATCATTTTTGGTGAACGTTCCAGGCTGCTTATTGATCCGTCCGAAGAGAAACTCAAAAGTGAATTCAACGGTGTAAAACGCACACATATTCCGATTCAGGCGGTCATGCGCATCGACGAAGTCGAACAGGCCGGCCAGAACAAGATAATTCCCGATTCTGACTCAAATACAAACATCACACCCTTCCCGGTGTCCCTGCCACCTGGACATAAAAGCGACAAGACATGATCGGGGAAGATTCAAGCGATACTGTACAAACCCGTGTGGCGTTAACAAACCCGCAGGCTGACGTTGTAAGCTGCTGTAACTGAAGCAGCTATCAGGACAGGCACAGGCATGGCATTACAAGCCCGGTTTTCCGTTGGACAAATCATACACCACCTCAGGTTCGACTATCGTGGGGTGGTCATCGACGTCGATGCTGAATTCCGGGGCAGCGAGGAATGGTACCGGCAAGTCGCTCTCAGTCGCCCACCGAAAGACAAGCCCTGGTACCGGATACTGGTCGATGGCGCCGATCATATGACCTACGTGGCTGAGCGCCACCTGGAGAGCGATGAAACCTGCAAACCGATCACGCATCCTGAGCTTGACGGCTTTTTTGACGGTTTTAAAGATTGTACCTACCAGATCCGCCGCAAAAGCAACTAGTGTACTGTCACTCATTCCATCGGGTCGGTATAGTCGATGCTCGACACCAACCTGTCGATAAAGGCAGCCTGGCCTTTTGCAATCTTACTCCGGGCTTCCACGAGACTGAACCAGGCCGCCGTGTCCATCTCCGGAAACTCCCTGATCTGCCCGGAATTTCTTGGCCACTCCAATGCAAAGCTGTTACTCACCATCTTTGTGACATCGATATCGTGTTCGAGCGCCCATGCGTGCACGATCTTCCCACTCTTCATAGGTAATTGTCCGAGCCCGATAAAATTCCCATCGACGGTAAAGCCGGTCTCCTCCTCGAACTCTCTTCTGGCAGTCTCCAGCAGGCTTTCATTGCCCTCACATAAACCCTTGGCTATCGACCAGACTCCCTCGTCTTTATTTTCGAAAAAGGGGCCACCTGGATGGGCGAGCAATATTTCAAGCTTTTTCCGCTTGAACCTGAACAGGAGAATACCCGCGCTCTGTTCACTCATTGACTATGCACAGTGCCGGTACGCCTGGAAGCTGTAATACTTGGGGCGGGAATCCAGCCTGAGGTGCAGCCAATATACCCCGAGACCCGCGGTGCTCAGCCACAGCCACCGCCCGTCGAGACGGCTTTCAAGCGCCTGCCCGACAGCCTGCCACAAGGCGTGTTTCTGATGGTCAGGGGCTTCTCGTATGAATGCCGCCAGGTGCGGGTACGCGGACAACGGCGCACGCGGGCATGGCGCAATAAGGTATGCATCGTGTCCAAGATTGGCAAACTCCACGATTTCCGCACCGCTGCCTGCCGAATCGAAATATTGCCGGAAGGCATCCGGGTCGGGCTTTACATCCGCAAGACCGGGACTGTCAACCAGTACAAACTCAAAGGACCTTCCCACCGAAGCTGCCGTAACGGCAGGTGTCTCCCAGAAATAGGCTGAATAAGGCGCCTCTGCCAGCAGAGACATAAAAAATACTCTGAACGCCTTATCGTTGCACCAAAGCCTTATGACATCCAGATAGCGAAGACAGATTCCATGTTCCAGGATATGAAACCGACGAATCTGACCGGCGTGCAAAATTTCGACGTCTGATTTCCACATATTCTCCGCCAGCATAGCATTGAGCAACCCAACCAGGCACATAGATTGCTTTATATTTTCCGCAACAGGGGATGATCCAGTATCTGCAATGGGCCGGGAATGCAAATCCGACTACTCAGGTCACCCGCTGGGAACGTTGATATGTCCATTAAAGCAGCTAACAAGAGGCCGCAAACAGGCGTGCCGCCATTCGACTCAATATCGTCACCGGCGCGCCGAAGCTGCGCTATCTGATTGATTACAGATATATAGTTATGTTTGAACCTGACAACAACTTCGACACCCGTACAACCGGGCGCCGGACTCTCCTAACCGGGCTGGTGCCGGTGCTGGTCTTTATTCTGAGCCCGATACTTTGCGCACAGGATGGGAATTCAATTCCAGGTAACCCGGAAACAGACACGCATCGATGGCAAAAATTCGACGTAGACATGTCTCCCAGGGAATACGAAGACGCGTGCCGCAACAACAGGCGCCATGTCATTGACTCCATGATGTCTTATTCCGAGCAAGCCCTTGCCTCCATCGGCACTCCCGAAAAGGGAGTCAGGTTCATGCAGGCGGTAGCTGGAGTGGCAGCCAGTGACAGTGCAAAACTCCACCTCAACAGCAGCAAACTGTTTGCACTGGAGCTCAGGGATATCTCTGGGGAAGACCAGACCCTATTGCTGAAAATGAAACTCGACTGGTGGTAGCCAGACGAAACGGATTCACCGATCCTCCGAACTGCAGCCCTTGATGACTTCACTTCTCAACTTGGTCAGCGAGCGTTTATCGATGATTTCTACACAGGTGTCGCAGGCACTGCCCAGATAAAACTGCGCCGCTGTTACCGACAAAGGCTTGGGAAGAAGGGGCTTCTGGTAACCGATATTGTTGAGGCGATCCGCCAACGGCGGCATGGCACTTTTACGCGTTTCCCCACCCCTCTTAATGCAATTCAGCTGGGCCTGAACTTCGTCTGCAGACAAGCCACTCTCGAAGACTTTCACCATTCCTGCATGCGGCGGCATTTTTGATCCACCGGACTGCTTGGCCAACTGCAGGACATTCGGCCAGTAACTCCGTGTCAGGTAGGTCTCCGTCAAAACCTGGCAGGTAATACTTCTTGCCGTGTCCCGGTCATTGATGGCCTGCAGGGCATAGCGGTCCGCCTCCAGTTCACTGTTGCGGGCAACGCCTACCGAAAACGACCGGTAACGGGGTACATAGTTTTGGAAAAAGGCACAAATAGACCTGCAGAACGGTGTCCCCCGGTTATCGCAACAGCTCAGGTAGTGCCCCCACATATCTCTGAGAAAATAGAGCCAGCTGTTCAACCGATTGAGTTTACCGTCCAACTGACCGACCCGTCTGGCCAACATTACGTGCACATCCAGAGGTGACATGGCGAGTAACACCGGCAGACCGATTACCAGGGTACGCGTGGTGGAGAAAGCAAAACCGTTACGTGGCGTTTTGATAAGACGGATATCAAAGCGGTCACGCAGGACGACCCGGTCGATACGCGGCTCACCGTAAGTTTCACAAAGTTCCTGCAATAGTTCAAACAAGCGTGGAAAGCCGGCTTCGGTCAGGTCCAGACCGGAAGGCAGGGGAAAGCGCAGTTTGAATATCGTATAAGTCATGACGACGCCGGTTAACAGCAACAGGACCTGAACAGTGACGAAGAACCACTGTTGCGTGGACATAACCGACTTAACTGAATACATCAGCGTGACCGGCATAGCGACCAGCAGAGCGGGGAACAGTAAAAGAAAAAGATACCCGGCAAGACCGAACATTACCGTCAGGACCAGGTAGATCCGCATTTGGCGATTCGATAACGTCAAGGCGCCCTGACGGCTGAAGGGTTTGAAGAAATCGTCCAGCAACGCCAGTTTGTTCCGGAGTTCCATAAATATCGCCTTTTGTTACTCTTGCCATGCCGCTTAACTGCTTTACTTATCGGCCGTTTTCTGAAAAACCAAACACCTGGACCCATCCGGCTCAGAGCTGCGCAAGTGAGCACGCAGGAGCCGGGCCGTGTTTGCATATATTTCACAGTATCAATGGCTTGTGAGTGCACTGACGGCTGGGACCCGGACCGGACTGAAGCAAATGTCACGGTGCCGGTTGCAGGTCACCGGGACGCCGGATAGACTGAGCCCTGGGCCGCGACAGACTAAGCAATGCACGGTGGTCGGCATGAATAAATCACTCACCATCTTCTGGGCTTTGATTCTTTTCCTGTTGCTGACAGGTGCCAGGTGCTCCGACAGCACGGTTTCCGCAGAAGTCGATTCAGAAGAAAAGATATCCGACAGCCAAGGCGGTTTTGACGGCGACCTCAATGATGGCGATCAATTCGGCAGCGCCATCGCCGGTATCGGCGATCTTGAAAGTGACGGTGTCAGCGATCTGGCCGTCGGCGCACCATTCGATGATGACAACGGTGAGAACCGTGGGGCCTTGTGGATCCTGTTTATGGACGATGATGGCCGGGTCGACCTGGAACAGAAGATCTCGGACGACGACGGCGGTTTCAATGGTGACCTCGACAACAATGACCGCTTCGGTAGCGCTATCGCCGCTATCGGCGACCTCAACAACGATGGCGTCGTGGATCTGGCCGCGGGTGCCCCCGGAGATGACGACGGTGGCGATGATCAGGGTGCCGTCTGGATCCTGTTCATGGATACCTTCGGCAGGGTTGTGCAGGAGCGGAAAATTTCAGACCGCGTGGGCGGGTTCAACGGAAATCTGAGCGGCGGCGACCAATTCGGTGGCGCGGTGACCAATATCGGCGATGTGGATATCGACGGCGTTACGGATATCGCCGTTGGTGCCCAGCACGACGATGACGGTGGCGACAATAAGGGTGCGGTGTGGATACTGTTCTTGAACTCCGACGGCACTGTAAAAGAGCTACAGAAGATCTCGGCTAACGCCGGCAACTTCGACGGCAACCTGGATAACGACGACCGCTTCGGCAGCGCAGTCGCCGGTATCGGCGATCTCAACGGCGATGGAGTAAACGACCTGGCTGTCGGCGCCAATCAGGACGGTGACGGTGGCACGAATCGAGGTGCGCTCTGGATCCTGTTCCTGAACACGGATGGCACCGTCAGCTCAACCCAGAAAATCTCCGAAAACGAGGGAGAATTCAAAGGCAACCTGAATGATGGTGACCGCTTTGGCAGTGCTGTTGCCAACGTCGGCGACCTGGACGAAGATGGCATCATTGAACTTGCAGTGGGCGCGCCTCAGAACGATGACGGCGGCCAGGATCGCGGGGCAACGTGGATCCTGTTTATGGACGACAACGGTGAGGTCCGGTCGGAGTCAATAATATCCAGCGGAAATAACTTCGACGGGAATCTTGCCGACGGTGACCAGTTCGGCAGCGCAATCGCCGATATCGGAGACCTCGATGGCGACAGCATAAACGATATCACCATTGGTGCCCCCCTGGACAATGACGGAGGAACTGACAGGGGGGCGGTCTGGGTGCTGTTCATGAAGCGTGCTGAAACGGATTTTAATATTTTCGGTCAGTAACGGCCTCTCCGCTGCGGGCAGAAAACAACCCCGGACCGGTCCGTCCAGGACCTCATGCGCCGACACCCGCGCAGATCATCTACGATTTCAGGACGTTGAACTGGAAAATGTGCCTCTCGCCGCCGGCGATCAGAGGTGGAAATAGATTGGCACAAATGCGCGGCTTGGCCTACCCTTGGTACTAGGCGCAGAATATCTGTGAACCATGGGGATCAGCTTCATGCGGCAGATTAGAGCACTGCTGATTGTTTGCCTGGGTACCCTGATGCTGACGGGGGCCAGCCGAGGTCTGTCCGGTTTCCACGGCGCAGCATCTGTCCCGACACTCGTCGCCGTGCCACAGGATAGCGAGCCTGCCCCCGGTATGTTTCTGGTTGCACAACGACGTCTCCACGACCGCCATTTCGGACAGAGCGTTATCCTGCTGCTGCAGCACGACGCCAATGGCAGCCTCGGTCTGATCATCAATCGGAAATTTAATCTGCAGCTGTCCGATGCGGTCGAGGATATCGACAAGGTGGAAGCCAGCAAGCACACCCTGTTCTTCGGCGGCCCCGTGGGAACTCACCGGGTGTTCATGTTAATGCGACGCGGCGATGCCACAGATCAGACGCAGCAGATTGCAGGCGATATCTATTTCAGTGCGCATCGCGATGTGCTCGAAAAGATGCTCGAGCGCAAAACACCCGACAGCGAATTGCGGCTATTCCTCGGCCATTCCGGCTGGTCGGCGGGACAGCTTGCCGGAGAAATCATGCGCGGCAGCTGGCACCTGGCAGCAGGCGGTTCGGAGGCAGTCTTCGATGCCGCTGGAAACGGCTTGTGGAAGCAGCTGATCGAGACACTGGAACCGGTTGGGATAGAGGTAAAGCGGCGGCAAGAGCCATTATTCAAGGTGCAATCGGTGCCTCACGCTGTTGCGCTGCGACCTGTTTCCAGCCACCGGTAAAGAATTCCACCGGTGCGGACGAAATAATAAACTAACAATTGCATTTGTAACACAACTGGGTCAAAGTTGATCCTGAATTCATTTATTGGCGCCTTGTCTATGAAAAATCTAATCTTTGCCTGCGGTCTGTCGCTTGTTTTCTGGGCTGGAACCGCATTCGCAGAGGAACAGCCCCTGCAGCTCGCCAAGCTGGAACCCCAGTCTGAGTCAGAACGCGCAGCTGTCGCTGATGTCTGGCAGGCACTGAATGCAAAGAAACTTAAACTGCGATCCGCTTCCGCCCTGGTGGTGGATCAGCGCGGCAATGACGTCTATGCCAAGCAGGTTAACGAACCCCGGCCCATCGCCTCCATCACCAAGCTGATGACGGCCATGGTCATTCTGGACAGCTCGCTTGAGCTGCAGGAACAGATCACCATCACCAGGGATGACCGCGATTTGCTGCGACTCACCGGATCACGTCTCAAGTACGGGGCGACGTTGAGCCGCGAACAACTGGTCCGCCTGGCACTCATGGCTTCCGAAAACCGCGCGTCGAATGCCCTCGCCCGCACCTACCCGGGCGGCAGACAGGCTTTCATTGAGGCAATGAACCGTAAGGCCAGCGCGCTGGGTATGGAAGACAGTCGCTTCGCAGACCCCGCCGGACTGGATGCCGCCAATGTCGCCTCTGCCCGGGATATTGTGAAAATGGTGCAGGCCGCCCAGACCTATCCATTGATACGTGAGGCCACCACCACCCGAACTATCGGTGTACGTCCCTATAAAGGTCGCGGTGAACTCAAGTTCGGCAACACCAATCGCCTGCTGAAAAACAAGGCCTGGGCGATTTATCTGAGTAAAACCGGCTATATCAACGAGGCCGGACGCTGCCTGGTCATGCAGGCCGAGATCGCCGATCAGCCCCTGGTCATCGTCCTGCTCAACTCCTTCGGTAAGCTGACGCCCTATGGTGACTCCAACCGGATTCGCAAGTGGATCGAGCTCGGCATAGAAGGCTGATCAAGACAGCACCGCTTCCCTTGCCCGGTGCCCTTCACGGCACAGCAGAACAAGTTTGCCCACAGTCTGTCCGGATTCCAGGTCGCGATGCGCCCGGGCAACCTGCTCGAAAGCGTAGCTGCGGATGACCGGTGGCTGGACCCTGTCTTCCTCCAGCCAACGCGTCAGCTGCCCCATTGCAGCGCACATGAGCTCCGATCTGTCGAACAGAAAACTGAGGTTGAAACCCAACACACTCCTGTTGTGCGTCGTCAGGCTGAAAGGGCTGAAACGCGGCGTTCGAACATAATCCCACAGCAAACGCATGCGCTTGGGCCGCCCGCCTTTTCTGGGTAGCATGCTGTGGAATCCATAGACAACCAGTTTCCCCATCGGGGCCAGATGACGATAACTTTGTTGCAGGGTGGATACACCGTTGGCATCGAGGATCACGTCATAACCTCCGGGAGCTGTTCGCTCGGCCGACTTCCACAGGTCTTCACTGGACTTGTCGATCACAGCGAATGCCCCCATCCGCCTGACCTGATCTGTTTTGTGCGCGGCGCCAACCACAGCCACGACCCGGCAAGCCGCTATGTTGCCGAGCTGAACCAGTGCACCGCCGACACCACCAGCCGCGGAGTGAACGAGTACTGCTTGTCCGTCTCGCGGCTGCGCCAACTCGAACAGAGCAAACCAGGCTGTCAGAAAAACCGCGGCAAACCCTGCGGCCTGCTGCATCGACAGACGCTCGGGCTTGGGGAAAACCTGGACGCGCTTCACCACCACCTGGCTCGCATACGCATTGAACCGGGTGACGGCGATGACCTCGGCACCTGTGGCAAGATCAGTGACACCCTCACCCAGCGCTGCAACCCGACCCGCCACTTCGAATCCCGGTGTAACAGGATACCCGACGTACTGCTTCGCTGAGGCATACAGACCCATGCGTGTGACACAATCTGCATAGTTGACGCCGATCGCTTCAACATCCACCAGCACCTCGCCGTGTCCCGGCACAAGATCGTCATGTTGTTCTATATGCAGCCGGTCATATCCCCCCGGACGGTGAACCACTATCCTTCTCATGGCCCAGGTCTCCGCTGCTCCGTATCCGGCCGCAAAGCCGGTAGTCCCTCGGGGCTGATGACGTGCAAATGTATTCTGTCATCCAGTAACGGCAAGCCGCCAAACTGCTCCCTCAGTACTGTTTCTGCCGCGGCCTTATCCGGGGTGGCAACGACAAATCGGATGCGGTTGAAGCCCCCAGCATCCCGCAGCTCACGGCCACGGCTCACCAGGCTTTCAAGATGGCGTGACACATCGCGCCAGTGCCCCGTATCGATCAAGAAGACGAGAAGCCGCCTGCCGATGACGATCAGGCGGTCCCCGGGTAAACCTTCGAAGCAGGTAGGCGCAGGCTGAACCTCCGTTACCGCAAAGACTTCATCGGGACAGGCACAGCCGAGTTCACTGCGAACGAAGTATTTAATCTCCGAATACGGCATCGGCTTCAAAGCGTCCCTGCTTCCGGATGTGTCGAGACGGCAATCGTCGCCGCACCATAATCACCTGCCACATCATGGGTCAAACGGTAGACGAGCAGGCCCTGACCATCAATACTCCCAAAGCCGGTAAAGCCCTGGGTCGGCCAGGATATCGCGCAGTGATTCGTCGAGAATGTTGGCCCAGTTCTCCGCGCCTTGTTCTGTATCGACAAGATCCTGGCGTGTTTCAATCGAGACGTGCGGCAAACCGACTGTCTCGGCGTGGTGATCAATGGTGTAGTCAGCGGCATGCTTTCCTGAATAAGGTTCGTTATTACCGACATTGATATGCGCCGGGTGATCGCGCAAGCGTGCCATCAACGGTACCGGAATGCGCGGGTCTTTATCCCACATCATTCCGATGTGCCAGGGACGTCGCCGCTGGTCCGCCAGCTGTGGGGTAAAACTGTGGATGGAAATAAAGGCCGGAATGATGCCACGCTCACGATAGCGATGCAGCATGGTATCGATTGCGACCCGGTAGGGTGTATAGAAGCAGTGCACCCGAAGCGCCCTGTCTTGCCGTGACAAGTCCCGGTTGCCCGGAACGGGGATATTGTCGCTGACCTCCGGAATGACGGACGGATCTTCCAGGCTGCGGTTCAGGTCTATCACCAGACGTGAATACCCTGCCAGCAGAGCCGGCGCGTCAAGATGCTGGCTCAGATGGCTGATCAACTTGCGTGTGCCGATATCATAGGCCACGTGTTGCTGCAGCACCGCGTCGTCCAGACCAAGCTTGTCCAGCACCCTGGGTATGCGGTTGCTGACATGATCACCAACTAGCAACAGTTTCGCCGTACCGTGCTCGTTCAGTATCGTGACCGGTTCGGGCTCGTCAGGCCCAATCAGGGGGTAAACACCTTGCTGCAGTGAGAATTTCGAAGAATCCATGCCAGCCGCCTCATCGTCATTGCCATTATGGTGACGATCCGTTCCTGTGTCACCGGTTTTGGGGACGTCTCGGATATGCTCTGTTCGGTCGCCGGAACCGCCTGGCTGCTATCCCCGGGCCAAGTCATTCCCCCCGGCCGCTTGGGACTCAGTCCGACACCGTCTGCAGAGTGGCGGGTTCCAGATGCACACGCCGTCGATACCGGCCAGTTCGGGGACGGATACCCTTCCATCCCGCTCGCCAGGCTGGACACGAAGAATGTTTTCCTCTTCCATTACCTGACCCTCGGAAACGGTGTACCTCCGGCTTTCGTTGTGCAGAGGTTTCGCCTGTGCCCGCGTATGAAAAAAATTCTGCGCTGTCGTGAATGCGTAAGGAATAGTGACCTACGGACAGGAACCGCGTTGGGATGCAAGCTGTTGGATCAGCACCAGCTGTGGAACGTTGCCTGGCTTACCGAAAGAATCGCGCAAAGGCGGGAACTTCATATAGCTGGTGTTTCCGCCGGAGAGTGCCTGCCT
>JBDNAP010000076.1:0-4676 GCA_039768325.1 Thiogranum sp. | reverse complement strand
TAAACGCCTGGGCGGTATAACTGCCCTCGATTTTCTTTACGTGATTACGCGCAATACCGTGCTGATCCATCCATTCCGCGTAGGGAGAAAAATCCTTGCCAACAGTACCCATCGGTAAAGGATTGCCACCCAGCAGTTTCAGATTGTAGGCAATATTTGGCGCACAGCCGCCAAATTCGCGGCGCAGGTCGGGCACGTGGAAGGCGACATTGAGGATATGAACCTTGTCGGGAAGAATATGATTCTTGAAATAATCCTGAAATACCATGATGGTATCGAAAGCGAAAGAACCGCAGATAAGCGCCGACATCGAACTCTTCTCCAAATATTTTGTGGCCTATAAGTGCGCGAGTCAGCCGGCACAAGCTTTTGGGACCGTCGGCCGCACGGATGCGGCCGCCGAGCGTACAGGGACGTATTTACAGCATGTCCCGAAAGCTTGTGCCGGCTGACCTGCGCGTGCCTCAGTTAGTAAACAAAATTACCACCCATACGATAGCTGCATTACTGAAAGCCAGGAATACCGCCGCAGAACCAACGTCCTTGGCACGACCCGCCAGTGGATGATGCTCCTCACTGATTCTGTCCACCACCGCTTCGATACCCGAGTTGATCAACTCTATGGTGGGCACAATCAACCAGACACCGATCATCAGTGCACGTTCCAGTGGATTGTCACCCAGCCAGAACGCCAATGGTAACAGCAGCAGGGTTAAACCCAATTCCTGGCGGAATGCAGCCTCGTGATGAAACGCCGCAACAAAGCCTCGCCACGAATAGCCACCGGCACGGATGATCCGTTTGAGACCGGTGTTGCCGGGGTTGGCCATTAGCGGGCCGTATGCCGCCGGTACCGCGCATCCATTAGCGGCTGTCCGCAGACCAGCGCAAATCAAGCTCCCGTGCAGCGCGGACTTCGTCCAGCCTGCGCACCGGCTGCGACTGTGGCGCTTCGTGCAACAGAGCCGGATTATTTTCGGCTTCTTCCTTGATCTTTGCCATCGCTGCAACGAAACCATCCAGTTCTTCGCGGCTTTCTGTTTCTGTCGGTTCGATCAGCAAACACTCGGGTACCAGCATCGGGAAATAGGTGGTTGGCGCATGAAAACCGAAATCCAGCAGACGTTTGGCAAAATCCATGGCGCTGACACCCTGCTCTTTGTGCTGCCGCTTCAGGGTCACGATAAATTCGTGGGTGGCACGCCGCTGCGGAAAAGCCAGGTCAAACCCGGCCTCCTGCAAACGCTTCATCAGGTAATTGGCATTCAGGGTGGCAAATTCGGCGACCCGGTGCATACCCTCCCGGCCCAGCAGGCGTGCATACACATAGGCACGCAACAAAACGCCGACATTTCCCATAAAGGCTGACAACCGCCCGATACTCTGAGGCCGGTCCTTTTCGGTAACCCAGCTGTACTCGTCACCGTCATAATCGACCAGCGGCAGGGGCAAAAAAGGTTCCAGGCGTTCACTGACGCCCACCGGTCCTGCACCCGGGCCACCACCGCCGTGCGGGGTGGAAAAAGTTTTGTGCAGATTCATATGAATCACATCAAAACCCATATCGCCGGGACGTACCTTGCCCAGGATGGCATTGAGGTTGGCACCGTCGTAATACAGCAGACCACCGGCATCGTGCACGAGGCCGGCAATTTCTTCGATGCGGCGCTCGAATACGCCCAGGGTCGACGGATTGGTCAGCATAATCCCCGCCGTCGCCGGTCCCAGCGCCGCGCGCAAGGCCTCCACATCCACATCACCCTCGGCATCGGTGGGAATTTCCCGCACCTTGTAACCGCACATGGTGGCGGTTGCCGGGTTGGTACCATGCGCAGCGTCCGGCACCAGGATTTCGTTCCGCGCATGATCACCGCGCGCCTGGTGATAGGCACGTATCATGGCCACACCGGCGAATTCACCCTGCGCACCTGCCGCCGGTGTCAGCGACACGGCCTTCATACCGGTGACATCCTTGAGCATTTCCTGCAACTCATATAAACAGGCCAGTACACCCTGGCCCTGATTTGCCGGCGCCAGCGGATGCCGCCCCAGAAACCCAGGTAACATCGCCAGCCTGTTACAGGCTCGCGGGTTGTATTTCATGGTGCAGGAGCCCAGCGGATAGAACTGCGTATCGATAGAAAAGTTCTTTTGCGACAGTCTGGTGTAATGACGAACAGCCTGCATCTCCGACACTTCAGGCAAGGCCGGAACATCATCACGCAGCGATTCGGCTGGCAGGTCGTCAACCGCCGCTTCGTTTAACGGTGCCTGCGCAGTTGCCCGGCGGCCCGGCCTGGAATGTTCGAAAATCAACATAGTCGCTATAGCGCCGCCAACGCCTTGTCGTAATCCGGCTCCTGCCCGATCTCCGGCACCAACTCGGTGTACACCACCTTGTCGCTCTCATCCAGAATGACAATAGCACGCGCCGTAATACCCGCCAGCGGGCCGTCTTCGATCAGCACCCCATAGTCCTTGGCAAAGTTACGCGAACGCATCATGGATAACGGCACCACCTTGTCGATATCCTCTGCGCCGCAGAAACGCCCCATCGCAAACGGCAGGTCGGCAGCGATCACCAGCATGACGACCTTGTCCCGCCCGGTGGCGGCTTCATTGAATTTTTTCGTCGACGTCGCACACACCGGCGTATCAAGACTGGGCACGATGTTCAGCAGCTTTTTCCGTCCGGCATAGTCAGCCAGACCTTTGTCACCGAGTTCCGCGTCGACCAGCTTGAAGTCCGGTGCCTGGCTGCCTACTGCCGGCAGTTCGCCATTGGTATGTATTTCGTTTCCCTTCAGGGTGATTGTTGCCATGATCCGTCTCCTCGCTTATATGTTAAGTAATGGGCCATGCCCGCCGCGACTGCCTATGTGCGACAGACGCCTAGGCCATTTTCGGTTGAACCGGACAACCTGCTGTTGTCTGCTTATCGATTACACGGCTCAGATGATCCTGGTAAATATCCAGGTCTGCTTCGGTTTTGGTTTCTGTGGCACACACCAGCATCGACTCACCCAGTTCCGGGTAGTCTTCGCCCAGTTCATAGCCGGGCTGCAGGTTATGTGCATACAAGGGCCTTATTAACCGTTTCAAGGGCAAGACGCTGTTGAGCACCGCCTCATGAAAATACGGTCGGTTAAACCGCAGACTGATAGTGTCGTTACAGAGCTTCTCCACCAGCCTGCGTGTGTTGGCGTGAGAAGCCAGTGCCACGCGACGCAAACCTTCACCGCCCAGCAGCGCCATGTGAATGGTGGCGGCGGTTACCATCAGGCCCTGATTGGTACAAATATTCGATGTCGCCTTGGAACGGCGAATGTGTTGTTCCCGTGCCTGCAAGGTCAACGTATAACCCACCCTGCCATCACGATCGACAGTACGGCCCACGATACGTCCCGGCATCTGCCGCACATGCTGTTGTTTGCTGCACATAAAGCCGAAATAGGGTCCTCCGGAAGACAAGGGTATACCGAGCGGTTGACCTTCGCCGACGACGATATCAGCACCGTTCCCTCCCCATTGGCCGGGTGGCTTCAACAGCGACATGGCGACCGGGTTAACCACGGCAATCACCAGCGCACCATTGGCGTGCGCCCAGTCAGTCAGTGCGTCCACCTCTTCGATCACGCCAAAGAAGTTCGGCTGAGAGATCACCAACGCAGCAATATCTTCACCGTCATACTGCGACAGACTTTCCACCGCGGTATGGCCACCCTCATCGTCATAGGGCACTTCCAGCAGTTCAATCTGCTGATTGGCGACAATGCTGCGCGCGGTCTGGCGATAGGTGGGGTGGACCGAAGCCGGCAGCAGAATACGCCGTGATCTGGATTTACGATTACCACGAATCGCCATCAAGCTGGCTTCGGCCAGCGCCGAGGCGCCGTCATACAAGGAGGCATTGGAGACATCCATCGCCATCAGTGCAGTCATCATACTCTGAAATTCATAAATCAGCTGCAAGGTGCCCTGACTGGCTTCCGCCTGATACGGTGTGTAGGCGCTGTAGAATTCGCCTCGTGTCACAATATCCCACACCGCCGCCGGAATATGGTGTTCATAGGCACCGGCACCGATAAAGCACAGAGCTTGCCCGTCCTGCGCTGCACGCCGGCCCATCAGCCGGCTGATTTCCTGTTCGCTCATGGCGGGGGGGATTTTTTCCAGCTCCCCGCTACGCAGGTTCTGCGGGATTTCATCGAACAGCTGTTCGGTATCAGACACGCCGATTGTTTCCAGCATGTCACGGATGTCTTGCTCTGTATGAGGTATAAACGGCATAGCTGCTATCAGTTCAGTTAATTAAGCACCGCAGGAGCGGTCCGCTGACCGCGATAATCCCATGCAAACATCTGATCGCGGCCGGGTGACCGCTCCTGCAGAAATTCACCCCTACTCAGACTCGACAAATTCCCGATAGGCATCGGCGTCCATCAGAGCGCTCAGGGCATCACTGGAGGACGGCGTGAGTCTTATCAGCCAACCCTCACCGTAGGCGTCCTGGTTGACTGCTTCGGGCTTGTCTGCCAGCGTCTCGTTCACTGCGATCACCGTACCCGCTATCGGAGCATACACATCGGACGCCGCTTTCACGGATTCGACTACGGCACAGGCTTCGTCGGCTGCCAGTTCCTGGCCCTGCTCCGGTACCTCGACATAAACCAGAT
>JBDNAP010000460.1:0-8269 GCA_039768325.1 Thiogranum sp. | reverse complement strand
GCCCCAGCTTGTTATTCAGTTTGGCTTCCGGTGCGCATACCAGGAGGAGGGGTATGGACGGGTACACAATCGCCCGCACTTTTCAGTGCGGGTTTCATGGGTAGGTATTGCAGGGGCACGATACGGGTTCGCTTGTGGTTCCCGCACAGGGTGGTTCTGCCGACCTGGATAATGCCCCTGGTTGGTTGGCCTTGGTGTAGATGGTGGCCGGTCTGCTAGACGGTTTCCCAGAACTCCTCTGGCATATCTTTGGCGAGGGCTAGTGCACCGTCGGCACCGGCGAACAGTGTGTCTTCAATGCAGCGCATGTGACAGGTACCGTTTTCCCGCAAGGATTGTTGCAAGCGCTCGGCCAGACCACGTATCTGGCTGCCGCCACCTGAAAGGACAATGTTGGACATGATCTGATCCTGGTACTCCGGGTCAAATCGTGAAACCAGTTCCAGGGTAGTCTCCACAATAGGCTGTACAATGCTTTCACATGCACAGCGCATTTCTTCGGTGATATCGTGGGGTGTCATCTTGCCATTGACGGGGAAATCGACCTCCACTTTACCTTTTGCCGTGCCGACAAAACTATGCTCTTCCTTGAAGCGGCGGACCATGTTCATATTGAAGTCGGCATTCGGGAAGCGTTCGGATAAGGTGTTGAACAATTGCTGGTCGATGTAATCGCCGGCAGTTAATACCGTTCGTTGATCGTCCTCGGACGGTATGGTCCCATGCATGATGCAGAAGTCTACGGTACCGGCACCGATGTCGATGATCATGGCGTTGTTCAGCAGGTTCTGACCATAGGCGACGGCAAACGGTTCGGACGTCACCATCAGGGAGTCGACATAGTCGGATACGGCGCGTTTGATGGCCAGTTTGTTCGCTGTAAAGGATTCAGCAGGTACCCCCACGACCGCGTGCACTTTGCGATCCTCGTTCTTTTCCACAAGGTCTACAAGGTAACGAATAAGCTCCTTGACGGCTTCTTCGTCGCGCGTGGTACCTTCTTTGATGACACCACGCTCCAGTGGCCGGCATATATCCAGAGACAAGCGATTGGAAAGCGCCTCCTCGCCTAACAGAACCGGTTTGCCGAGCACCTTCTGGGCGATAAAGTCCTTGGGCCAGCCAACATAGCTTTCCACCCATTCACGGTGCTCCTCGCTTGACGCAATGGCACTTCTGGAGGTGCCCAGGTCGATACCGATCTTCAGTGTGGAATCATCCATTTTTTTTCCGTTCATAACTGCTGTCTCCTGCTGTTTGCGACTGCTTGTGTCTCAAGTATTCCTGTACGCCCTTTTCGAGAAAGGACGCGATTTTTTCCCGGTAGGCCGGGGTGTTCAGTTTCATCTCTTCATCGACATTGGTGATGCATGAGATTTCCGCCAGCACGCTGGGCGCATCAACGCCCAGCAGTACGACAAAGGGTGCGGTTTTCACACCGAAATTGCGCATTCGGTGTTCAAGCTTGTGAATATTGTGGAACAGACTGTGCTGAATCGAAGTGGCCAGCGCAGCAGACTCCTGATGTTTCATGGTATGAGCGATTTTGTTGATCATGTTCTTGAAATCGGCCATGCGGTACTGTGAGTCGGTATTTTCCAGTTTTGCCAGTTCGATCGCTGCCGTGTCCGGTGGTGCGCCGAAATAATAAGTTTCGATGGTCTTCACCCGCACATCCGGGAAAGCGTTGACATGGATAGAGACAAACAGGTCGGCCCGGTTTTCATTGGCGAACTCCACGCGCTGGTTCAGGCGCAGGGTTGAATCTGCATCGCGGGTCATGAGAATCCTGTACTGACCGGAACTGCGTAAGCGGTCGCGCAGCCGTAAGGCGATATCGAGCGCGATATCCTTTTCCATCGTACCCCGCGCGCCGATCGCTCCCGGATCCGTTCCCCCGTGCCCCGGATCTATGACAATGGTTTTAACGTCGAGGCCGAACACCGCGGTCAATGGCGAACGATCGTCTCGCAGCAGCATATCGAAATCAGACCAGCGTGCGGGTTCAGTGGCCGGGAACTGCCCCGGTCCGTCCAACATTGCGAAGTCGAGTTCGGCCGGAACGAACGGAAAATATGTCAGATTGTGCGCAGTCTGCTCTGTTTGCAATGTTTCAGGCTGAGTGGGGGACAGCTGAACTGCGCTGCTTTGCCTTGTCTCTGGTCCATCTACAAACACAGATGGACCCAGATAGCCGAGCGCGGGTCCGAACATCAGCGTTATTCCCAGCAAGGCCCAAGTGGAGCGACGACGCGGGTGCGACAGCAGGCGTAGTCGGGGGCGACGACGCCGTCGTTCCCCGAGGCGAAGATTGTCCTCGTAGACGCATTGCAGCATCGCGAGACGGTCTTGTGCTTGATGGTCAGTCGCCTTTGGCATCGCGCTGCACCACAGGGAGCCCTGAGGTCCTGTGTCCAGGTTTCATCACTGACGGTGTTGCCCCTTTTCCCGCTGCCATGGGCTGGAAGAACGGCTGTTGAACGTCGCTCAGCGGAATTCCCGTCAAATAATCGCCACCCATAAGAAGTATGGTATCTCACTGAATGTAAAAGTAAAAATATAAAAAGCGCATTTACTTACAGGGTTTGCATAGCCCGATAAAGGTTGCCATAGGGGCAAACCGCCAGTTTTGTTTCAGTAAAGCAATTCGCGTGCCGTGTTGTTCGAATGAGGGAGGGGGCAGCTATCACAGCGTATCAATGACGCCCTGTGTGTGTGGTGCATTCACCAACACACTGTGTTGCAGCTGACGCAGTCAATTGTGTGGATGAAAATCGATGCGCAGAGTTCGGGTGTCATGGCATGCAGAACTAAGGGCAAGGATCGAGGAAAATGTCCGTAGTACGGGCGGCAATAGGCACCCTGGGTAGAATGGCACTCGCTTAAGCCTTCAACGCATGGAATTAGGTCATTCCGGCGCATGCCGGAATCCAGAAAGCCCGACTAAACAGACTGGATGATTCGCTGCGCTCACCCTTCGGGCCGCCCGTTGGGCGTTCAACGCGCTGTGCGCCTTTGTCCGGCAGGCGCCGGAATGACAAATGTGACTTCGATCCAAACGGGCGTGAATAAAGCCTAAGTAAGTGCCATTTACCTTAGGTAGACTTTTCCTTGCCCAGGGTAAAATAAAACGTTGCTCCGTGCCCGACCACACCTTCCGCCCATAGCTCTCCGCCGTGGCGGCTGATAATGCGCGCTACCGTGGCCAGACCAATGCCGGTGCCTTCAAATTCGTTGGTTTTGTGCAGGCGTTGAAACGACCCGAACAGTTTATCCGCGTATTTCATGTCAAATCCGACACCGTTGTCACGCACATGGTAAATTTTCTTGCCGTTCTTTTTCGTCAGACCGAATTCTATGCGAGCGTGGTCTGTCTTGCCGGTGTACTTCCACGCGTTGCCGAGCAGGTTATCCAGCGCGATGTCGATCAGGTGTGCGTCCCCCCACCCCCGTATCCCCGCTACAATGTCAACGTCGACCCTCCTGTGAGGTTCATAATCCTCTAGCTTATTGATAATGGCCTTCGCCATCTGTTCCAGATTAATGTCCTTTCGGTTGAGTTCATGGCGCATCACCCTAGAGAGCGACAACATATCGTCTATCAGTCTGCCCATGCGTTGTGCACTGTTGCGCACCCTGTGCAGGTAACTCTGGCCGACATCGTCCAGTTGCGCAGCGTAATCTTCCAGTATTGCATGGCTGAAACCGTCAATAGAACGCAGCGGTGCACGTAGATCATGAGATACCGAATAGGAGAAGGACTCCAGTTCCTTGTTGGTCTCTTCAAGCTCCGCGGTACGTTCGGCAACCATCGCCTCCAGGTGATGACGGTATTGTTCCAATTCCTGTTCGGCCTGCCTACGCTCGGTAATGTCATCGACCAGCGAAGCAACACCGATAACTGTCCCATCCGGATTTACTAATGCTGTGTTGTTCCATTCACACAGTATGGTGCGTCCATCCTTGGTGATATTTTCGTTAATACTGTGTTCACCGCCGCGATTGGCGAGGAGATCGTTCCATACTCCGTCCACGACTGTCTGGGCACTCTCCGGGAGTATGTTTTCAGTGATATGCTGGCCAAGTACTTCTTCCTTCGAAAAACCGAAGATGCGTTGTGCAGCCGGATTCCAGCTCAATATCTCGAAATCCGTATTCCACTCGATAATCGCCAAGGGACTGTGTTCACGGTGCAGCAGCAAACGTTGTTGCGAGAGGCGTAATACTTCTTGAGCAGATTTGAGTTCCTCTTCCGTAGATACTCTCAGATTGATTTCCCGGGATAATCTACGGTTCCAATAGGCAAAGATCGCTAACAGGACAAAGGCAACAGCCGTCACCTGATAGGCGAGTGTGTAATCAGTTTTTTCCACGTATTTATGCTTTATCCAGTCATCTAGTATCGCCTGTTGCTGTGCATGGCTGATATTCTTAATGGCTTTGTTCAGGATAGAGACAAGCTCAGGCTGGTTTTTCTGTACGCCCAGAGCCAGTTTGGTATCGAATTCGGTTTTACCGGTGATTTTAACGTTGTTCAATCCAAGCTCGGCAATAGTGTAGCTGCAAAGTGCCAGCGTGCATAAAAGAGCGTCGACCTCACCAGTGGATACCGCAATCAAGCCGTGCTGAATGTCCTGGACGATAGTAAAGTTTATGGCCGGGTACTTTCTCCGGATTTTGGGGACATATCCATAATCCTTTATTACAGCTATATTGCGATTCACGATACTGCTTATACCTTCTACATAGTGCTCCCTGCTATGCATGGTAATAACAATCGGATTGGACAGGTAGGGATCGGTAAACAGCAGATGGGATCTGAGATCGGAATCATCGGTTTCAGAAAGAATATCAACCACCCCGTTTTTTGCTTTTTCGATTGACTCAGTCCATGTTTTGCTCGCGCTTATCCTGAACCGGAGTCCTGTTAAACCGGCAATCAGGTCAAGGTGCTCTGAAACAATACCGATATATTTTCCGTCGCTGTCAAATGCTTCATAAGGCAACCAATTTGGATCGCCGGTAAAGCTTACCGTGGGGTGGGCTGTTAGCCATCGGCGTTCACTGTCGCTAAGCTGCAAGGGTGCCGCGTATTCCGTTTCGGCTGTGTATTCCTCAGCCAACACCGCAGGGAAAAGCAAGCTAACAAATAAGATAAATACATTGCCTGTATGAGCTGGCGGGAGCCGATGGCCCTGCTTGGAACGTGGCTGGGAGATCATTTTTGAAACCTTTGAACGGAGGCTCGATGCGCAAGCGATTGAGAAAGCTTTCAATGCAGCACTTTGCGCATAGACCTCTGGAAGGATTTGGTCAATTCATGCTGATCTCCCAGGATGGAGAATATCACCAGCATGGCCTTACGCGGCAGTTCATCATCGTAATGACGGTCCTTTCTGACTACATGCAGCAGCTGCGTGAGCGCCGTTTCAAAATCATCCTGCACCATCGCCACGGCCGCGCGGCTCAATGCGGCGTCCAGATCATCCGGCGTTGTTTCAAGACGATTGTCCAGTTGGGCGGTGGCTGGTGCCTGTTGCGCAAAATTCAGCATTTTCGCATGGACCTGCAAGGTGCTGATGTCCGGCTGTGCCTTTACGCTGTCCGGCAGTACGGCGACATAAGACGCGATGTCTGCGTAGCGTTTTTCGCGCAGCAACAGTTTCAGTGCCGTGGCATGCACTTGTGCATTGTCCGGTTCCCGGGTACCTGCCCGGACCAGCAGCTGCAGTGCATCATCAACCTGCCCGGACTGATAGGTCCGAATCGCCTGGGCGATTGCGGTATCCTCTGCGGGGGGGGCATATTTATCGATGACGCTGCGTAGCGCGCTGTCCGATTGGGCCCCATAGAGCGATTCTACGATTTTTCCCTGATGATAGATTTTCAGCGTAGGTACACTGGTGATACCGTTTTCCCGCACCAGTGGCGTTTGCGTTTCGGTATTGACATTTACCAGCAGAAAACGTCCCTGGTACTCCTCGCTCAGTCGCTCGAGCACTTGCCATAACTTGAAACAGGGACCGGCATTTGGCGCCCAGTAGTTAACCAGTACGGCGCCTTTTTGTGAATTTTCCAGTACCAGCTGCCGGAAATTATGCCGGTTGCCGTCAAATACATGGTTTAACCTGTTCATTATCTAATGTTGACCTCATCGAGCAGAAGGGCGCGGCCACCACCCGCTCGTGGCGGAACTGACTGTTTGCAAAGGCTTAGCAAATACCCTACTGGTAATATATTGTAATTTAAAACAAACAGGCGCACACTGGCGAATAACCTAGTAAATTACTCAGTTATTCGTTGAGGGGACGGTAAAGCGCATGAGTTCAACACAGGATACTGTCAAGGAATTGATCGGCTCCGGCTACGAACACGGTTTCGTGACCGACATAGAGTCCGATACTGTACCACCTGGCCTGGATGAAGACACCATCCGATTGATTTCAAAAAGGAAAAACGAACCGGCCTGGATGCTGGAAGTGCGCCTCACGGCCTACCGCCACTGGCTGTCCATGGACGAACCGGATTGGGCGCATGTGCAGCATCCAGCGATCGATTTTCAGGCTATTTCCTATTATTCGGCGCCGAAGAAAAAGGGCGAGGGCCCGCAGAGTCTTGACGAAGTTGATCCACAGCTTCTGGACGCCTACAACAAGCTGGGCATTCCCCTGGAAGAACAGAAAGCCCTGGCGGGTGTGGCGGTGGATGCCGTCTTCGACAGTGTGTCGGTGGCCACCACCTTCCGTAAAAACCTGGCCGATGCCGGCGTCATTTTCTGCGCCATGTCAGAAGCGGTTCGCGAGTATCCCGAACTGGTACAACAATATCTCGGCTCAGTGGTGCCCTATACCGACAATTACTTCGCTTGCCTCAATGCCGCCGTCTTTACTGATGGCACCTTTGTTTACATCCCGAAAGGTGTGCGTTGCCCGATGGAACTGTCGACCTATTTCCGCATCAACGAAGCCAGAACCGGTCAGTTCGAGCGAACACTGATTGTCGCCGAAGCCGGCAGTCATGTCAGTTACCTGGAAGGCTGTACGGCACCCATGCGCGATGAAAACCAGCTGCATGCCGCGGTGGTTGAGCTCATCGCCATGGAGGATGCGCGCATCAAGTATTCCACCGTACAGAACTGGTATCCCGGCGATGAGCAGGGCCGCGGCGGCATCTACAACTTTGTCACCAAACGCGGCGATTGCCGCGGAGACCGCTCGCACATTTCCTGGACCCAGGTGGAAACCGGTTCCGCCATCACCTGGAAATACCCCAGCTGCATTCTGCGCGGTGAAGATGCCGTGGGTGAGTTCTATTCGGTGGCGGTCACGCGCGGCAAACAGCAGGCCGATACCGGCACCAAGATGATCCACCTGGGCCGCAACACCAGGAGCACGATTGTTTCCAAGGGTATCTCCGCGGGTCAGGGTCAGAATACCTACCGCGGACTGGTGCGTATGACGCGGCGTGCAGAAAATGCACGCAATCACAGTCAGTGTGATTCCCTGCTGATCGGTGACCAGTGCGGCGCGCACACCTTTCCCTATCTGGAAGTGAGCAATCCTACCGCTAAAGTGGAACACGAGGCCACCACGTCCAAACTGAGCGAGGACCAGTTGTTCTATTGTCGGCAGCGCGGGCTGAGCGAGGAAAACGCCGTATCGATGCTGGTGAACGGGTTCTGCAAAGAAGTGTTTAAAGAGCTACCGATGGAGTTTGCGGTAGAGGCGCAGAAACTGTTGAACATCACGCTGGAAGGCGCGGTCGGTTAATTTCATAGAGACGGAGATATATACATGCTTTCCATCAAGAATTTACAGGTTTCCATTGAAGATAAAGCAATCCTGCGGGGGCTGAATCTCGACGTTGGAAGCGGTGAAGTACACGCCATCATGGGACCGAACGGTTCGGGTAAAAGCACGCTGTCGCATGTGCTGGCCGGCCGGGAAGGCTATCAGGTTACGGCGGGTGAGGTTCTGTTTGACGGCCAGGACCTGCTGGCACTGGAACCGGAACAGCGTGCCCACAAAGGCATCTTCCTGGGGATGCAATACCCGGTGGAACTGCCGGGCGTGAACAACATGACGTTCATGCGCGAGTCGCTGAACACGATACACCGGGCGCGCGGCGAAGCCGAGCTGGATGTGCCTGAATTCATGCAGCGGGTGCGTGAAAAAGCCCGACTGCTCGAGCTCGATGAGCAACTGCTCAAGCGCAACGTCAATGTCGGTTTTTCCGGCGGTGAGAAAAAACGCAATGAAATTCTGCAAAT
>JBDNAP010000075.1:0-7080 GCA_039768325.1 Thiogranum sp. | reverse complement strand
TCGTACAACTTTGCACAAAGCTGTCATCGGTGAGCAGGCGGATGAGTCGATACGCGAAGATCAAGCCGACGCAGGATAGCAGCGTTGTCAGCCAGCTAATGGCCATTAAGATATTGGATCTGGCCATCCCAGCCTGTTCAAGCGCCGCATACAGGCCGCCATTAAACAGATAGTAGACCGGTTGCTGTGGGAACTCCCAGGCCTTGTGTGGCAGCGGGATAAAAAACTCTTTAGCGATAAATTCAATGTATTCGATGTGGCCGTGATAATCGTGTTGGAATTGAATAAACCCCATGTCGTAGCCATACCAAAGACGGATGACGATGCCGGCAATAAGAATCCAAAATGGAACAGGCAGTCGCGGCAGACCGGTTTCCAGCAGGTGATCAAAAACACGAGTGGCGATACGCAGCGCCAACCAGGTTGCAGGTAAAAGAATAAAGATGGAAAATATCACCCTGTCATAAAAGGTGTATTTTTGCCCGATGCTGTAAACGGCGCCATCGGGTGGAGTTAATAGTTTAATTTCGAGGGTATTTTCTCCCCGAATCAGAGGAAGTCTGTAGATATCGCCAAAGAGGGCGTCCTGATGGCTGACCCGCGTTTTGGGATAGACGTAAGCCGGTTCGACATCGTCACCATTGAGCGTGATGTGCCCGATTCTTGCGTTGGTAACGATGTTCGCTAACGAATCTTTTCCTGAATAGGTATACAGCGTCGTGGTAAAGGTACTGTGCTGCTGTTCTTCCGTTTCCGCCTGGTGTTTTATAGTATCCGCGCTTGGGCTAATGGCCGTAAAATAGAGTGTGCCGACCATAATCAGCACAAAGCACGCAATATATTGAGCCCCTGGCCTTAGGTTTAGCGGGTTCACCGGTCATCTTCTCCAGGCAGAACTGTACATTAAATCCGGCTTTACAACCGCATCCGGTCCTAGAACGCCTCTGGCGTGACTGGTGTTCCACGGTGCCAGGACAAGCAATAAATAAATGCGACAAACTACGCGTGTCAGGTAAGCGATAACAGAAGAATAAAAGTCCTTTTCCCGTAAGTCCATGCCCACTGGGCAGGCATTTTCTGGGTTTTTCGTCCGGACACCCCTGATAACCTGGCCAGTGCTTCCCGGCATTGTCTGGCCGTCTGCCGATTTTGCATCCCTTTTTCTCCAGGGCAGGCAGGCGCCACAACCGAGATACGCTGCTTCACAATTTCTGCTAGGCTTGGTGATAACGAGGCTTTTGTGAACTCGAGGTCCTCATGCCCAAGGTCCATGATGCAATGCAATCCGCCCGGTTTAACGTATCGCTCAAGGACGGAACTCAATGTATGCTTCGTTTATGCTGTCACCAGGGTGACATGCACGACACGACATCCCTCAAACAAGGCATTCAATCTGCCTGGTGCCATCTCTCCCCGGAAAGCCGTTATTATCGTTTTGGCTACGGAGTCAACCGGCTGACCGAGCGGCAGCTCGATTATCTCGCCGATCTTGACAACAGGGATCGCCTGGCATGGTGCGCATTCGTGCAAAGCGAAACAGTGTCGACGGGAATCGGGCTGGCGCGCTATGTGCGACTCAAGGATGAACCCGATGTTGCGGAGTTCGCCGTTACGGTGATTGATGAATACCAGCATTCGGGATTAGGCAGCCTGCTGATGGCGCGAATAATCGAATCAGCCAAAGCGGCGGATTTGAAGGGTTTGAGAGGCTATGTCCGAAAGGGCAATCAGGCGATGCTTGCGCTGGCGGAGAAGTTTGGCGGTGTCACCCGGTCGGAAGACGATTGGCTCATTATTGATATTCCTGTTATGCCGGATCAGGAAGCGGTCTATGGTCGCACAGCAAAGGAATTCCGACAGCATTCTGATGATCGCTAGCCACGATACTCTATGTACCTCATTTTCGACAGTACATAGCCGGCGTAGACCAGTAGTCCGCTGCCGGCTAAAAAGGCCAATAGCCCCCAGGGGGGGCCGATGAAATGTCCGGCCGCTGACAGCGTCAAGGTTAAAAGTGCGAAAACTGCCAATACCAGACCCCGCTTCTTTGTGCTTGCATCTGTTGTGTATTTCGCCTGGCAATCGGGACAGACGCGATACGATTTCAATCCGTGTACGTGCGGGAACAACAAGCTTCCGCCTCGCATGTCGCTACCGCAAACTGGACAGTTCATCTTGTTCAGCATTGCTTTGTGACGAGACACGCAGAACCTGAACAGATCAGGTGAATTCAATGCGCGGGCTAATGTTCGTCAAGCTCCTGTCATATACAGTGTTTTACTTAAAGATCGTATTGCCAGAAGAATTGCGCCTGCCTTTGATAGAGTACCGGCTATTTTTACGCCACGATTCTTTGCCCGTGAAGCTCGGCCGCCTGCGCAGCGGACCGTCCAGGTTGTTCCTGTAGCTTGTATTACCGAAAGAATCGGCCCTTCTTCTTATTGTGTTACCCCTGTTGTCTATCCATAGCACATTACCGAAGGAATCTGTTCGGCCCCGCCATGTATTGCCACTGCTATCGCGGCAGTTTGCATAGCCATACGAATCCGTTCGGCAACGCGAATCTGCGATAGCAACGTCGATCACCCCTGCCGGCATGAAAATCACAAATGCAATCGTGAAGTGTGACAGTTTCATCGTTTCTCCCCTTTTACAGGCACCCGAGGTATGGACACGACGACTGTAATCATAATTCTTATAGATCCTGTTTGACAGGTGGTGGCCGACCCGGCGAAAGAACCGTTGTCCGGGCACGAACTTCATTGAAGAGTTGTTGGTCAACAACCAACCATACAAGTCGACAGCAGGACCGGGAAAGAACAGCCGTTGGATGCTACTACTGTAATAAGGACCGTCAATACAGTCAGTTGCGTCATTCTTTCGCAGAGCAGATTGACGTTGGCATGGTCACTGCAATAACGGGAGCATGAACACTTGAAAGTTCATACGGCGCCAACCCAGCGTACCGTTACATTTGACACTTTTACCTGACCTTAGGAGAAACCGACCATGATGATCAAAGACCTGGAAATGAGCAAAGACCTGGACCGTGACGCCTTGTCTGCTGTGCGCGGCGGCCATAACTCCATCGAGCAGGGTGGCATCTACGCCCCCGTGGCTAATGCCGGCGGTGGCTTCAGCTTTGCCAGCCCAACGACCATCGTTAGCGCTCCTGTCAATGCACCTTCGGCGACCCTGAGAGACGATGACCTGCATCTGAAGATCGCCAACAAGAGCACAGACGTACTGGGTTCCATGGGAACGCTGGTCTGGCAGTAAGTCGCCTCACTTCAACGACCACGGCCAGGGAAGCGGGGGTCTTTCAGCCCTCCGC
This sequence comes from Thiogranum sp., assembly GCA_039768325.1. Taxonomy (GTDB): domain Bacteria; phylum Pseudomonadota; class Gammaproteobacteria; order DSM-19610; family DSM-19610; genus Thiogranum. The sequence continues at coordinate 3,746 of JBDNAP010000075.1, read as the reverse complement.
TTCCCTGTAGGTCAGGGCCTCCGCACAAGCTGCCGTGCCAGGCCATGGCTTCAGGAATCTCTGTTTAATTCCCGTACCGTCATTATGGCGAATGCCGGACAAAAGCGCGCAGCACGCTGAACGCCAAGGGGCGGCCCGCAGAACGCGAGCAACGAGTCATCCGGGAAAATCATGCAGCTGGATGCCAGCACAAGTCCGGCATGACGGATTGATCAGAGCTTCCTTTAGCTTCACTTTAACGTACTGCTAGTTCCCCAGCAGGTCTTGGGTCATATAGAGTCCAAACGCTGCAGCGGCGTTTTTGTGTATTTCCAATGCGATCGAGCTATCTTTCAGTCTGACCACTTTGCAGGGGTAGCCGACCGAGAAATATCCCTCATCCGATATTATGAAAAGTGTTCCCGCACTACCCAGCAACTCGGCTGCGGGCGGAGCAGCTGTTTTCATCAACGCTCCACGCGGACTGATGTCCACGCTCCGTCCTTCCAGAAATTCGCCATTGTCGAGTTCAAGCAGCAATTTTCTGCTCAATTTCATGCGATTACATACCCGCCCATTGGGCTCTCGATGCTTTGAATTGTTATCCTTCATACTGGCACGTCCTTCTGTGCTATTCATCGATCGTTCTGTTAACCGGGACTCAGTCTCTCGATACCAAGTCTTAATACACATTAATTGCATTTCGCTTGGTGGATATCGCCGACCCACCGCAGCTGTAGTGTACTCCCCGAACAGGCACTTTCGAAACCGTGGAATAGTGGGATCAAATCGCTAAACGCCGCGTGGCCAATTCAGATTCCTGCGATCGCAGCTGTCTGTTCAAACTTACTAAACTCGAAGCGTATCAGGCATTGTGGGAACTACCAATCGAAGACCATCCGGGATCATATTGGCGGGCACCTGAATCGGGTCGTTTGCGGCAGTTGAACATTAGCCAGATTCACCTGCCAGCGGCAACAGCCGCACTTCGCCTCCTGTTCTCGGTTATTATGAGCACAGTTCAAATTTCACGGGTCCAGCAATGCCAACACCGAAAACTGTGCTGCAGAAACTCCTGCCGGTCTTTTCCACGGCCCTGTTTTATGCGTTGTTTTACCTGATCAGCAGCCTGCAGTTCGACGTGCACATCAAGCCTGCAGCCGTGCCCTTTGACTACCTGTTACAACTGCTGGTCGCTTATATCCTGTTTGCATTATCCCGGCGCTTGTGGGTGTTCGTTGTATTACAGGGTCTGCTGATGGGCGTACTGTACGTCGGCAACTCAGTGAAGATTTCCTTCTTCGGTGGACCCATCATGCCCGATGATGTCTATGCCTTGCGCTCGCTGCTGCTGATCCTGGAAGGCTGGCACTTTATCGCCGCGGCACTGCCGCTGGCGGCGATTGCCGCCCTGCTGTTGTTCAATTTCACCCTGCGTCACTGGAGCGCCTACCTGGCAAGCATGCTTGTCATCCTGCTTGGTATAACCCTGGTGTACAAACCCGCTGCAGTTCTGGAGCCGCTGGATCGCTACTTCGGCAATTCAGTCTGGGACCAGCGCTCCAACTACCTGTATCGTGGCGCCACGCTCTACAGCCTGCAGGAAGGCGCGCGCTATTTCGCCGATGCCCATATTCCGCCGGACCGCGACCTGGCACTGAGCGCTGCGGCAAACCTGCTGGACAATGTCAAACAAGACACCACCGCGTCTGACATCTTCACACCACGCAATGTGCACATTCTGCTGCTCGAATCATTCTGGGACCCGACCCTGCTGAAGAAGGCCGGTTATAGTGAGGATCCGTTGGTGCCCGCGTTTCGCAGGCTCTGGGAACAGACCGGGTTTTCGCACGTCATGAGCCCGGTATACGGTGGTTATACCGCGAACGCCGAGTTTGAGATCCTCTGTGGTTTCCCCGTGGTCGAGGACAACGTCAAGTTCGAGCGCCAGCTGCTCAATGATGTACCCTGCCTGCCGCATCTGCTGGCGGAGCATGGGTATCGCACCCTGGCATCGCACCCCAATGTCCCGGTTTTCTGGAACCGCATCAATGCCTACCGGCGCATGGGCTTCCAGACCTACTGGTCAAAGCAGGATTTCCTGCTCGATGATATGAACCGCGAGTTTCTCTCCGATGCCTCCTTGTACCGGCAGGTGCTGGAAAAGATTGCGGATCCCATTGACAAGGAGCAACCGCTGTTCAATTACGTCGTCACCTATTTTGGACACTGGAATTATCCTCTGAACGACGCCCGCCCGGAGCGGATCACGGCATCTTCGACTGTCGAGGAAGTAAGCAGCTATGCCAACACGATGTACTATAAATCGATCGAGCTGATGGCCTTCCTCGAACAACTGCAGGCACACGACCCCGACAGCATTATCGTGCTGTTCGGCGATCACCTGCCCTTCATGGGCGAGAATTTCGCCGGCTATGTAGACTCCGGTGTGCTCGCATCGAAACGCAGTGATTTCAGTGCCGACATGTTCAGGTTCTATGTCAGCACACCCATGGTCATCATCGACGGCCCGCGCGGTCCAGTGCAGACCGGCAACCTTTCTATTTACGAAATACCGGCACTCCTGCTCAAAATGCTGCACCTGGATGGGCCAAGCATCATGGATTACACGCAGGCACCGGACGGTATGCGGGTGAGACCGCTGCCCGGGATGCATATAGACCTGCTCGCTGACGGCAGTGTCGAAGTCTGCAAGGAACCGCCCTTTTCCACAGCCTGCCAGACTTCCACGCGCTGGCTGAAAGATGTGCTGATCGTCAATGATGACCTGTTCATCGGACAGCAGTTCACACGACAGCAGCATCGAAAATGACATCATTGACGCCTAAGCCGATCGTGATCAGCGCCACATCATCGCCCCGTGTTGCCGGAGGAATTTAACAGCCTGAGCCAGCTGTAATCCCTCCTCACAGGAGCGCTCCCCACAACAACAGCACCCGAGGGAGAAGTCTCTGTAACAGTTAAGCCACTTTCTTTAATCGGGATATTCGGGTCAGTCCCAACCTACCCGAGGCGAAGAGCCACACGGCAGCTGGCAGCGGCACTGCCGATGCGATCGCTATAAGAGCCGTATCTGCTTTTGAATCGAAGAACGTAGCCGTTGCTAGTCCTGCCACAGAACAATCAGGGAGCGAGCTGAATCCGGGACACCAGCGCTCGGACACATACTCTGGATTGCCAACAATACGACCCGCCCTCGCAAACCGAGGACCTTTATTTTTAGAGTCCTGCCCCAGATCTAACTTTGAGCCTCAACAGGCTGTACATCACGTGAAGTAGCCGTTGTCGCGCGCTGCTACTTCCAGGCGGCAGCAAATAACCCCGGTTTTACGCCATCAACAACAGGCAGACGGCCGCGTTGAAGCCGATCAGAGCACGCCCTGTGTGTACTGTTGCAAACCGTTGAATCCGTTGCAATGGTGTTGCATGGCTTTCTCGCCAGCTTGGATCTTTTTATATTCAATAGCTTATATAGCATATTGGAAGTTAAGCATTATTATGATGTTGCAGGTACCTCCTTGGTACAAGGTATTTATTTTGTTATTTAACAATGAGTTAAATGTTGGTGCGCATTTTGCTGCTTTGTGTATGTTGATGCAGCCTTAATAATTTTTATTAAGTGGCGAGGAAAGCACGATGAATCGTAAAAATGATTTGCACGGTGTATAAGGAAGCGCGCTCATGAACAATCAAAAGGGTATGTCATGGATGCCGGCTAATATCGAGGTTGCTCTGCAGATACTGGG
>JBDNAP010000459.1:0-11241 GCA_039768325.1 Thiogranum sp. | reverse complement strand
GCATGTTGTCGTCGGTGCGTTTCGGCCCGACAACGCTGGAGGCGGCAAACTGCGGGAAATAGAAGCCAGCCTGACCCCACCCTAAGAAGTTAGTGGTCGATGCTTTGCGGACATAGGTGATTGTTTCGCCACAGGTTGCTGTGGCGAAAAGAAGAGCACCTACAATTGAGAAAAGATGGCGTAACATGGCTTCTTCCTTCCTCTGGTGGACGGCTTTGGCAGCCCTGCATATAGCTAATAAGCACAATAAAAGCCCTGTTCCGAAAAGTCCAAAGCTATCGAAGGACGGGTCGCCTGCTTATTTGTTCTGCTCATGGTGCAGTTCGCGCTGAACACTGTCGGATGCATTGAATATTTCCCTTCTAACCCCCTCTTACCAATCTATTCCCAGCTCCAGGCAACAGTACTCCTGCCGCATAGTTGCGGCAATCTGAAGGGCAGGTTCCATTAACATCCGTCGAATGCCTCGAATTGCAGATCACACTTGAAATGCCATGATTGATGGCAGTCGGACAACGTATCACTCGAAGGAGCCAGCGCGCATGCTTGCCAAGTGAGGCGCCAGGAATGCCTGTGACTTTTGGGGCAGCGTGGTAACGGCGTTATTTCACGAGCACTTTTTACTTACAACCTCTAATTGCCGGTCAACTAATGCCCCTGCGGGTGTCGGGATAACTTATCTATGAAATGCAGGAGTTGCTCGCCCTTGACCGGCTTGTATAGCAATTGACATCCGCAACTCACTGCTTCCACCTGCAGATCAGGGATGGTGTGCCCCGTGATGATGATGGCAGGCAAGTTATGCCCCATGGTCTCTCGAATACGCTCGATCAACTGAATACCGGTTTCATTCCGTCCCAGAGTATAATCCGTGATAATGAGTTGAAGATTATGGCGGTTAGCCTCCACCCGTAAGAGCGCATCGCGTACCGTTGAGGCGCTGGCCACCCGGTGGCCCGCTAACTCCAGGAGTATCTGTGTTGAGTCGAGAACAGCACTATCGTCTTCTACCAGGAGAATCGATACTCCTTCAGTTTTTCTGGCCCTGGCATCGGCGATTTGAGCTGGCTCCTGAGCTTGGTCATGAACGGGTTCTGCACTGGAGATTGGTACCTCTACGCCGAACATAGAGCCTTTGTACAGGGTGGAGCGTACGTCGATGTGATGTCCCAGGAGCTTTGCGATGTGATTCACGATAGCGAGCCCCAACCCCAGCCCTCGCGCGCGATCCCGTGCCGGATTGCCAACTTGATAAAACTCTTCGAAGATACTTGTAAGCTCTTCTTCCGGAATACCCATGCCGGTGTCCCAGATCTCAATCCGTAGTTTCGAACCTCGACGCCGACAGCCCACCAAAATCTTTCCTGACTCGGTGTAGCGGATCGCGTTGAATACTAAATTGTGCAGGACTCTTTCCAGCAGCACCGCGTCACTGCGGATGTGTTCGTGAGATAGCACGACGCGGAGTTCAAGACCCTTTTCATCTGCGTACTTCTGGCATTCGCTCTGGATTTGTTTCAGAAGCCTGGAGACCGGAAACACCTTGAACTGTGGTGTAATTGTGCCACTTTCCAATTGACTAATGCCCAGAAGGGCATTTAGCAGATCTTCCATGGTACGGAGCGCATCACTCATGCTTCGTAAGAATTTGTGCGATGTTGGATCATGTACTGAGCGATCCAACGCCGCCTTCAAGAGACTCATCGTCTGTAGGGGCTGGCGCAGGTCGTGGCTTGCGGCGGCCAGGAAACGGGATTTCGCGAAGTCGGCCTGCTCGGCCACTTCCTTGGCTTTATACAGCGCAGCCTCGGCCTCCTTGCGTGCAGTAATGTCCCGGATGATGGCGGTCACCAACAGTTCTTCCTCCCGATAGACAGGACTGAGGCTGATCTCCAACGGCACAAGGGTTCCGTCTTTTCGCCGGCCGAGCAGTGGGAAGTCTTGCCCCATGGGTCGTGGTCGCGGGTGGATGCTGAAATCCCGGCGGTGCGCGACGTGTTTTTCGCGCAGGGCCTCAGGCAAAAACAGCTCTACGGGCTGACCGATAAGTTCGTGGCGGGCATAGCCGAAAAGCTGTTCCGTCTGGCTATTGGCGACCAGGATGCGGCCACGCTCATCGACGATGAGGATGGCGTCGGCAGCGGATTCCAGGACCCGGCGGAACTTCTCCTCGCTCTCTTTCAGGGCTGCTTGTGCCTGCCGGCGTTCCGTAATATCTCTCACGATCGCGGTGGCTTGCCACTCGTCCTTGATCTCCGTAGCCGATAATGAAAGCTCCACGGGAAACTTCTGACCATCCTTCTTCTGTACCTCTAGTTCCACGGTTTTGTCGAAGATCGTTCCCTGTCCGTTGAGGCTAAAGTTCTCAAAGCCGATCGCATGGCGCTCACGTTGAGGCTCGGGAATAACATGCGCGCCCAAGTTGCGCCCCAGGATCTCTTCGGAGTCATACCCAAACATCTGGGCCGCGGCCGAATTCCAAAAGGTGACACAGCCCTCATTATCCATTGAAATGATGGCGTCCTGAGCGGATGCAGCCATACTCCGGAATCTCTCCTCGCTCGCTTGTATCCGCCGGATGATTGGGTTGCCGATACGAAAAAAAAGCATTGTGCCCGATGCAATGAGCACCGTGGCGATAACGGCCACGATGGCTGCAGCTTTTAGAAAAGGGGCACGAATTTCGACGAGATCGATCTTGGCTACGATCCCGAGGTCCAGGACCGAGACCGGCTCATGCGCAGCAAGCACTGTCACACCCCGGTAATCAAGGCCGATAGTTGTGCCCGATTGGCCGGACAAGGCCCGGCGCATGGGCTCGGCGAAATTAGAGTCGAACGGCACTGGCTGCGGCTCATCCATGTCATAATGGCGATGCCGTAAGACAAAAATGATATCGTCACCCACACGCCGAGCCAGCGTGAACTCGCCCGTTTCACCGAATCCCAGGTATCGCTCATGAGCGTCCTTAATCTGCGCAATCGTCGCAGCCTTGGAACCTTCGGGATAATCGCGGCTATATACCTCGTCAAAACGTGCCACAGCCTCCATTAACCGTGCCTGACTCTGAGCCGTTTCGACCAGGCGCAATCGTTCCTCACCTAATGCCGCGCGATAGAGGATCGCGATCGCGGCAACGCCGATGCCCGCAGCCACCGCGGTCATGATCAGGATCAAGAGTATAAATCGTTTAGTCATCTTCAGGCGGGCCCTGGTTGGCCATGTAGTCCAAAGCGGCGGAATTGACCACGTAGTCTTTGTGCTCTACGCGCAGCAGTTCAAGGTTCCACCGGTCTGGCAAATGAATTCCTTACATTATCTGTCCGGCATTTAATAAATGCCCGCATTATTTCGCCATCCTCCGAGGGCGTTTAACAGTATTATAAGTCTACGCCGTCTCTATTGAGCGATAGGCCGCGTCGGCCTATCGTGCCAGTTTGTTCGATGAGATCGAAGGTCTGCTGATGCATAGTTGCCGTTCAAGGATTTCGGTTGGACGGCAATAGTGGATCGGTTTTCAGCGTATAGCCGCCTTGCAAAGGCTATACATTGATTTTATCTGCTGTGCATGCCTGCAAACTACCGGACCCGGCCAGAAAACGTCATAAACCAAGTCACTGTAATCGGAAGATTCGCCCCGTGGAGTTGTCGTTCGCACAAAAATAAACGGTGACCTGAGGACCGCCGTAATCTTTCCTCGTTCTGTTATTTATGGTGCGCAACAAGAGGGTCCCGGTGCTTCCCGTAGGAATGAACAGAACCGTTTAACATGGCCGTGAATCTGTTTCGGAGGTCTTGTTGCTATCAATCAATACGGATCGCAAACTCAGACTTGACAGAGTCGGTGAGATATACCCGGTTTTTTCTGCGCCTTGGATACGAAAAGAAATTTCTAGACCATCTATGTATTCTTACTAGGGGTGGCAGGTCCCGGTCTTCGATAGAATGTCGCTCCGAAAGATTAAAGCCATGTCCCCTATGATAGACTGCTCCGCGAAAAGGTAACGTTTGTAGTGGAAGACCTGCCTGTTCCATGCTCTCTCGCATATAGGTGTGTACATTATCCAGGATGGGGCAGCCAGAAGAAACCAGGTTAAGTGTCGTTGGATCGACATCAATAGGCATCTCTTTCGGTAACAATTCATAGAATACTTTTACGATCGAGCTACTGCCTGATATAGCAGTCAAACGATTCGTTCGATGCATATAATTACACTTACCGTTCCAGGTGTAGCCGTGTTCAATAGACCAGCCGTTGGCCTCCTTATTTGCTGCGACAAACTCACAGAGTCGGTTACTGACGAAGTCATCAGCTTCCAGAATCATAACAAAATCCGTCCAGTATTTGTGTAGAGTTGCAGCGGCAACACGGTTTTTGCGCATCCTGTCTAGATCATTCACCCTGCGACATATGGCAGTTTCGTTGACAGAGAGTTTAAGTTCCGTAGGGCACTTCCGGGCTGGCTTAAAATCGGCGGGTACGTAGATAATTTTGTCCTCGATGTATTCAACATCCGGCTTGGTCTGGCTAACTATCAGAACGCGCCAATTTGGATTGGTTTGATTCTCAACGGAGGCCAAGGTTTTCTTAAGATTGGCATAGACCAAGTCCCAACGATCGGTAATTTCTTTCGAAATTACCGGAATAATAAAGGTTAGCGTTGCCTGCATATTTTGTCTAAATAAGTACTCGGACGACTCATTATAGGTATATATTATCGTTCTAAATAACCTAGCAAAAATTTGTGTAGCACCCTATTAGGGAAACTACTTGCTCGAACTATTTGTTTCAGGTGTCGTCACGGGCCTGAAGGGGTCTACAAGGGTCATCTGACTGAATTGGTCGGGTTTTGCTGGCGGCCGTGACCGGGTTCACTCACCAGTAGCCCTGCACGGACCATCAGCGAAGGGGGACTATGCCGCAATATCTGCCTTCCCGATTTGTGATTGTTTTTAGCTAACAGCAAATAAATAGTTTTTCTTGATAATTAAGCACAAAACATGTGTTTGATACTTGTCCGAGGATTATTTCATCGTTACGTGCCGCACCCTTCGAAATCGATACTCACGCGATCACTGGCGTAGGGACGAAAGCGTTTATCAGCAAAGTCCTGGTGCGCCGGGTGCACGCGATAGCTGTCGATAACAGGGCGGGCAGAGAAGCGCACGACCCAACAATGCCTGTACTGACTATCCTCGGTGAAAGCGTGCCCAGCAAATACCCGTTGTACGCCCGGTATGCTGCCAAGGACGCGTCTGCCCTCGGACATCATATCTTCTATTGCAGCTGCGTTAAGCTTTTCAGTATTGAAAAATATTACATGCTCGACAGGAGCACATGGACGGCAGGACGCGAGCATTGAACCAGCACGGCCAGCACAACCCCAGATGTCGATGCAATGTGCTGCTTCCTGTTGTATTGCCTCTGCTACGCCATCTAAGTGGCTTGTATAGCTGCAATTAGTTTCAGATTCCACGTTGTCCTTTATACGTCGTCCTGCCGCATCGGCCAGAGCCGTGTAGTAATTTATTTTAGTAACACCGTTTTCGATAAGACTCCTGTACTGGTCATCACGCAACCCGGTTCCTCCATGGATGACGAGCGGCAGTTTCAGGGCCTGATTGATCTGCGCGAGACGCTCGATATCCAGTTTCGGCTCTCCTTTCATGCGACCGTGTACTGTACCTATGGAGACAGCCAGGAAATCTGCATCGGTCTCACCAATATAGCGTCTTGCCTCTTCGACAGTTGTATATTGAATATCTCCCGGATGACGTTCAGCATCCTCACCTTCCACCCCCGGTACATAGCCCAGTTCCCCCTCAACAGGGATGCCGCAGGCATGTGCCATGTCAACTACGGCCCTGGTTTGAGCGATATTTTCATCAAGAGGCAGATTTGACGCATCTACCATGATGCCAGTACAGCCCAAGTTGATAGCGCGCACGGCTGATTCAAAGGAGTCACCGTGATCAAGATGAATCGCAACAGGTATGGCTGATCGTTCTGCCGCCCTTACCACAGCCGCCATAAGCAATTCAAAATCAAAGTATTCAAAGTGAGATTCCGCTAGGCTGATGATTACTGGCGCGTGCTTCTCCTCGGCGGCGGCCATAGTCCCTGAAATGAAATCTAGACTGACCACATCGAAAGCGCCTATAGCATAGTGATTCTCGTACGCGTGATGTAGCATATCAGCCATTTGGACAAGCGGCATGAGACTAACTCCTTTAAGATTTGTGTTGATGAAATGGCTGGCAGCGGCCAGTTATTGTTTTAGGCCATCAGCCAATACCAGCGCTTTCAATGTAAATGATTTTCTACATACCTATCAATAAGGAAAATAGGAATATCTTCTTGTAATTATCAGAATCCCCTGTTTTTTGGGCTGCCTTGAACAATAGAAACAACAAATGAGTTCTGCCTTTCTGAAGGAAATAGTGAACACAATCTAGATGTCGGTATTCAGTACCTTCAGGAAGTTTAAACCAAAATCCTGTATGTCTTTTTCGGGTTGATCGGGGCGGGCTAATGGGTGAGTAAAAGAGTCGGGAACTATTCTCTCAGACACGGTGTAAAATCCACCCTCGGAGTGATGGGAAGTGGATAGCTGATGGACCGTGGCATAGGAATGTTTCCGGGGGGCTGGTAAGCGGCGCCGGTAAAGACTGATTTGTCTGTGGGTGGTGCCCCAGGGGATACCCGGGCTTGACCCGAAACATGACCCCGCTCCGGCGGGGTTTTTCTGGATCCCCCCGTCTATGGATGTCTGCCGCGCTGTTCCTGATAATGACCGCAACGCCGAACCTCCGATGACGCGTTTTAGGCTGCGCTTCCCCCCAATTGAGTGCGGCCATTTTTTTCCCTGTTGATGGTGGCTATTAGGCTGAAACGCAGGTCTGCTACGCGGCGGGCGAGGATGGGCATGGGACATTCTCCTTTCGCCTGAATGGCGTGGTTACTGCACCCGGCCGGTGGGGTATCTGCATGAAAATTCCGAATGTGGGGTAGGGGTATTGCCGCCGGGTGGATACAAGCCTCTTTATCCCGGGCCGAAATCAAAAATAATTTTTGGCGTATTTTCGGATCCGGTTCCTGACCGCTTACACTTGATGCTCAATAGCTTAACTGTTATTACATGACTTTATATGGCGCTCCCTAGGGGAATCGAACCCCTGTTACCGGCGTGAGAGGCCAGTGTCCTGACCGCTAGACGAAGGGAGCATTTTGAGCGCTGTATGGAAGACAGCAGAGTGGTATTATACGCCACAGTGATTGAGGGACAAGCTAATTAGAGTGGATAATCAAGGCGATATCGATTCCGGTAGCGTCCAGCCCGCCATCATCCCCCGGCCTGAGCACACGATTTCGCGGGCCAGTATCAGTTCCAGTGCCTTGAAGGTGCTGTACCGCCTCAAAGAGGCCGGGTTCAAGAGTTTTCTGGTGGGGGGCGGGGTGCGTGATCTGTTGTTGGGGCGGGAACCTAAGGATTTCGACGTGGCTACCGGTGCGACCCCGGATGAGATCAGGCGCCTGTTCAGAAACTGCCGCCTCATCGGACGCCGTTTCCGGCTGGCGCACGTCCGTTTCGGCCGCGAAGTTATCGAGGTTGCCACCTTCCGTGGCCGTCACGACGACCAGTCGCATGACGATGGCGACAGCGCCCATTCCGAGCAAGGCCGTATCCTGCGCGATAACGTCTATGGCGGCATCGAAGACGATGCCTGGCGCCGCGATTTTACGGTGAATGCGCTCTACTACGACATCAAGGATTTTTCCGTGGTCGACTACGTGGGCGGCCTCGAAGACCTGAAAGCCGGCACCTTGCGCCTGATTGGTGATCCCGAGCAGCGTTATCGCGAAGACCCGGTGCGCATGCTGAGAGCGGTCCGTTTTGCGGCCAAGCTCGGCTTCCGTATCCATCCGGACAGCGAAGACGCCATACATGAGCTGTACTATTTGCTGGAGGACATCCCCTCCGCACGCCTGTTTGAAGAAGTCATGAAACTGTTCCTGGGTGGCTGTGCGGTAACGACGTTTGAGCTGCTGCGTCATTATGATCTGTTTCGCCGCCTTTTCCCGATGACGGAAGAGGCGCTGAGTCACGAAGAGCAGGGATTCCCCATTACCTTTGTGCTGCGCGCTCTGGAGAATACCGATAAGCGCCTGGCGGAAGACAAACCGGTAACACCGGCCTTTCTCTATGCCGCCTTGTTGTGGGAGCCCCTGCGTTTGCGGACCCAGGCTTTGCTGGATCAGGGCATGACCGCGCTGGAGGCCGCCCAGCTTGCCGGTAACCAGATTACGGCTGAGCAGATACAGGCAACCTCGCTGCCCAAGCGTTTCAGTTTTCCCATGCGGGAGATCTGGATGCTGCAGTCGCGTTTCGAGCGCAGGCGAGGCAAGGCGCCTTATCGTATGCTCGAGCATCCGCGTTTTCGCGCGGCGTATGATTTTCTTTTGTTGCGTAGCGAAACCGGCGAAGCCCCCAGCGAACTGGCCGACTGGTGGACCAATTTCCAGACACTGAATGCCGGTGAGCGTGACAAGATGGTTGAATCCGCGCCAGCCAGGAAAAAACGCCGGCGTCGGCCAAGAAAGCGCAAGCCCGCCGCGAATTCCAATGACTGAAGTGCTGGCTTACGTTGGCCTGGGCAGTAACCTGGATAATCCCGAGTCGCAGGTGAAAACGGCGATTGAGGCGCTGGCCGGCCTGCCGCGAACCCGTCTGCAGGCCCGTTCGTCTCTTTACCGCAGTGCACCAATGGGGCCGCAGGATCAGCCTGATTACGTGAATGCGGTTGTACAGCTGCTCACGGGGCTCGAAGCGGAAATCCTGCTCGATAGCTTGCAGGGTATTGAACGGGAGCAGGGCCGGGTACGGGCACAGCACTGGGGCCCGAGAACCATCGATCTCGATATCTTGTTGTATGGTCAAATTGTGGTGGCCGGCGAGCGCTTGAAAATTCCTCACCCGGGCATCGCAGAACGCAGTTTTGTTTTACACCCGCTGGCGGAAATCAACGGGCAGCTTGAAATTCCCGGGCTGGGGCGTGTGCAGTCCCTGCTGGAGCAGTGTCCCGATACCGGTCTGTCCCGCCTGCCCATAACGGCACAGTCAAGCGGTTAGCGATCAGAAGGGCAGATATGGAGAATCCGGGATTTATCGTGGTTGAGGGTCCGATTGGTGTTGGTAAGACCAGCCTGGCGCGGCGCCTTGCGGAAACCTTTGGCAGTGAGCTTCTGCTGGAAGGTGCTGCCGACAATCCGTTTCTGGACCGCTTTTACCGTAACCCGCGCGCCGCTGCCATGCAGACGCAGTTATTCTTCCTGCTACAGCGTACGCAGCAGATGCAGGAACTGCGTCAGGCCGACATGTTCGAACCGGTACGCGTGTCCGATTTCCTGATGGACAAGGATCGCCTGTTCGCTAAACTCACACTGGACCAGGAAGAGTTCAAACTCTATGAGCAGGTGTATTCGCATCTGACGATCGATGTGCCCAAGCCGGACCTGGTGATCTATCTGCAGGCGCCGGTGGATGTGTTGCTCAAGCGCATCGGCAAACGCGGTCTTGTGTACGAACGGGCCATGGAAGCGAATTACCTGAAATCCCTGTGTGAGGCCTACACCCGGTTTTTCCACTACTATGATGAATCGCCCCTGCTGATTGTGAACGCCGCCGAGATCAATCTGGTGGACAGCGTCAGGGATTACCAGGCATTGCTGGAACAGATGGATTTGGCAGGCAGCGGCCGCCACTACTTCAACCCCATGCCGGACGCCTTACGTGTGTCAACCCCGGAGGAAAAGCGTGGCTGATCGTAGCGCCGTGACCAGTACGTCCTTGCTGCGTTTGAAGGAGCGGGGTGAAAAGATCGCCTGCGTGACCAGCTACGATGCCAGTTTTACTTGTCTTCTGGAACAGGCGGGCGTTGAGGTGCTGCTGGTGGGCGATTCCCTGGGCATGGTGATTCAGGGGCACGACTCGACCCTGCCGGTGAGGATGGCTGATATGATCTATCATGCCTCCTGCGTTGCGCGGGCCGGAAAGTTCGCATTGCGTATCGTCGATATGCCGTTTATGAGTTATGGCGGTGTTGAGCCGGCGCTGAGAAATGCGGCACGCCTGATGAGGTCTGGCGCACACATGGTGAAACTGGAGGGCGGTGGTGACGTCGCCGATAGTGTTCGGGCCTTGACTGAACACGGCATTCCGGTGTGTGCGCATCTCGGTTTGACGCCACAGTCGGTACACCAGCTGGGTGGATACCGGGTGCAGGGGAGAGAAGCGGAATCCGCCCAACGCCTGCTGGAAGACGCCCGCCTGCTGGAAGAATCGGGCGCATCGGTGCTGGTGCTGGAGTGCATACCCGCCGACCTGGCCAGACAGGTGAGTCAGTGCCTGCGCATACCCACCATCGGTATAGGGGCGGGCCCGGATTGTGACGGACAGGTGCTGGTGCTGTATGACCTGCTGGGTATCACGCCCGGCAAAAGGCCGAGCTTTTCGCACAACTTCCTGGAAGACAGCGACGATATACCCGGCGCCCTGCGTGTTTATGTCGAGGCGGTCAAAACCGGGCGGTTTCCGGCGTCACAGCACAGTTTTTCCTGATGCAAACGATCGCTGACATTGATGACCTGCGGGTTTCGGTGCGGGACTGGCGCCAGTCCGGGGCCCGCATCGGTTTTGTACCCACCATGGGCAACCTGCATGAAGGGCATTTGCAACTGGTGCGCCGCGCCAGCTCGCTTAGCGACCGCGTCGTTGTCAGTATCTTCGTCAACCCCATGCAGTTCGGGCCGGGTGAGGATTTTGACACCTATCCGCGCACCCTGGGCGATGATAAGGCGCAACTGGAACAGGAACAGGTGGACCTGTTGTTTGCACCAGCAGTCGATCTGATCTATCCGTCAGGCCTGAATGAAACCACGCGCGTACAGGTACCGGGTGTCGGTGAGGGCCTGGAGGCCGATTCCCGCCCCGGTTTTTTTATCGGCGTGGCTACCGTGGTGGCGCGCCTGTTCAATCTGGTGCAAGCCGATATCGCGGTTTTCGGGGAAAAGGACTATCAGCAGCTGGCGGTTATCCGGCGCATGGTGACGGATCTCCGCTGGCCGATTGACATCGAGGCCGTGGCAACGGTGCGCGAAGCGGATGGTCTGGCGATGAGTTCGCGTAACCGCTACCTGAGCGCCGGTCAACGCCAGCGTGCCCCGGTGCTCTACCAGACCCT
>JBDNAP010000458.1:0-3495 GCA_039768325.1 Thiogranum sp. | reverse complement strand
CCGGCAGTCTGTTTGGGGTCCCGCTGTTCGCGGAGAACTTCCAACCCTGGGTGGTGATGATCCTGCCGCCGGGTGGTTTTTTTGTGCTGGGTGGCTGGTTGCTGCTGTTCAACTGGTATCGGCAACGCCGCGAACGCAAACTGATGGAACAGCAAGGAGCAACCGCCCATGGCAGCTGATTCCCTGATTTTCATTTTTCTGAATGCCGCGATCATCAATAACTTTGTGCTGGCCCTGTTTCTCGGCATCTGCCCTTTCCTGGGTGTCTCGGCCAAGCGTGATACCGCCTGGCACATGGGCCTTGCCGTCATTTTCGTGATGCTGGTCAGTTCGCTCAGTGCCTACGCCATCAACTGGCTGCTGGTGCGTTTCGACATCCAATTCCTGCGCCTGATCTGCTATATCGCGGTCA
This sequence comes from Thiogranum sp., assembly GCA_039768325.1. GTDB lineage: Bacteria > Pseudomonadota > Gammaproteobacteria > DSM-19610 > DSM-19610 > Thiogranum. Next base: position 3,083 of record JBDNAP010000458.1, on the reverse strand, counting down.
TCGCTTCCGCCGTGCAACTGGTGGAGATGGCAATGAAGAAATTCAGTCCGGCACTATTCCGCGCGCTGGGCATCTTTCTGCCGCTGATCACCACCAACTGCGCCATTCTCGGTGTGGCGCTGTTCCAGACTTTCCGTGAGTACGACTTTCTGCAGTGCCTGGCCTTCAGCCTCGGTGCGGGCGTTGGCTTCACCCTGGCACTGACCCTGATGGCCGGCCTGCGCGAGCGGCTGGAACTGGCCAATGTGCCCAATGTCAGCCAGGGCGCTGCCCTGACGCTGATGCTGGCCGGGCTGTTATCACTGGCGTTCATGGGATTCGCCGGACTGGGTGGGCAGCATGCTTGATTACCTGCTCGCCATTGGCCTGATACTGCTGATGTTGATCGGCTGGGTACTGGTCCAGCAGGCGGCACGCAGATTCGCCGCCCGGCATCCACAATTCGGTCCGGCAAAAGAGGAAGGCAGCGGTTGTGGCGCGAGCTGTTCGTGCAGTCACGGCCGCTGCACAAAGGGCAAACCGGGGTATGCGGAAAATGACGCCGACTGCGCGAAGGAGCACCGCCCTTCGGCATGAGTTAGCGGCCTGCAATGCCCCGCCTGCGCGGGGTAATTTTCTGGCGAAAGATATAGATGGACATTAGGTTACAGGCCTATAATGACAATCAGGAGGACGACAGCGTGGCGCAACTGAGCAACTATGATGTAAGTCGTGCGTGTGAAGTGGTGGTCAAGGAAAACCACCGCATTACCCCGAATGACACCGCAGAGGTTCGCAGCATTCTGCTGACGCTTCCGCATGCCCGTTTCGTCTATGCAGAGGGCCAGAATATCGGCGTCATGGTACCCGGCACACACGCCTACGGGCATAAGGGACACTTCCGGCTTTACACTATCGCCAATACGCCCCGCCCGGATGCCAACGGTGATGTCGACATCGAACTGTGCGTGCGGCGCTGTTTCTATATTGACGAAGTCAGCGGTGAAGAATACCCGGGGCTGGCTTCCAACTATCTCTGTGATACCAAAGCCGGGGATAACATCACCATTACCGGGCCTTATGGCGACGCCTTCAGTATGCCGGATTGCAATGACGCCAATCTGCTGATGATAGGTACCGGCACCGGTATCGCGCCCTTCCGGGCATTCATCCAGCACATCTACGAAAAACAGCCGCGCTGGCTGGGCAAGGTGCGGCTTTTCTACGGTGCCCGTGCCGGTACCGAAAAACTCTATCAGAACGATCTCAAGAATGACCTCGCCAATTATTACGACGAGGCGACCTTCAAAGCCTTTGAGGGCCTGAGCAACCGCCCCTGGATGAATAAAGAAGATACCGGTCTGAGTCAGGTGCTGGAGGATAACGCGGAGGAAATCTGGGCGCTGATGCAGGATCCCAAGACCCATGTCTATCTTGCCGGCCTGCCGAAAACAGCCGAGGATTTCTACCGGGCCATGGCCAAGGTCACCGGCTCCGAGGTTCGCTGGCGCTGGATGCGAGAGGAGATGATCGAGCAGAAACGCTGGTCCGAGCTGCTCTACAGCTGAGCGGTTTTGTCGCCGCTCCAGGCCTGCGCAAGCGTTGAATCTAAGGGTGTTGCTAAGGGCTCTCGTCGACCTCCTTGCCTTCTTTTTCCACCGGCATAAGATCCGCCTTGCTGACGCCCAGCGCCAGGGTCGACGAACAGGCGACGAAAATCGAGGAGTAGGTACCGACAAACACACCGACGATCAGCGCCAGCGCAAAGGAATGAATGATTTCACCGCCCAGGAAGAACAGCGCAAGCAGTACCAGCAAGGTGGTTAAAGACGTCATCAGGGTACGGGCAAGAGTCTGGTTGATCGATTTATTCATGACATTTTCGGGCGTGCCTTTGCGCATCTTGCGGAAATTTTCACGAATACGGTCAAACACCACAATGGTATCGTTCAGGGAGTAACCGATAACGGCCAGCAGTGCCGCCAGCACGGTGAGGTTAAATTCGACCTGTATAACAGAAAACACACCGAGCGTAATAATGACGTCATGAACCAGCGCCGCCACCGCACCAAAAGAAAAGCGGTACTCGAAACGCAGCGCCACATAGATGAGGATGCCAATCAGGGCATACAGCATGGCCAGACCGCCCTGCTCGGTCAGCTCTTCACCGACCTGCGGCCCTACGAACTCAACCCGGCGCATTTCCGCCGCAGCATCTGCGCCAGTCAGGGCGGCGAGGATATCCTCGCTGATTCCGGCACTGGCACGGTCTGCACGCGGGGCAATACGGATCAATATGTCGCGCGAGGTGCCGAAATGTTGAGCCTGTACGTCACCGTAACCGGCCTCTTCCAGGACGTCTCGGAGCCCGCCCAGGTCAACCGAATCCGGGTATGCAACCTCGATCAGCGTACCGCCGGTAAAATCGATACCGAAAGCGAGGCCACGGGTGACCAGCGAACCCAATGAGATGATGATCAGCACCATAGAAAAAACAAGCGCCAACTTGCGTTTGCCCATGAAATCGATTTGTGTCGTGCCACTGAGAATCTTCATATCGAGGTCCTGTTTAAATCGGTAGACGTTGCAGACGGCGTCTGCCGTAGATCAGATTGATCACCGCACGCGTACCCATGATCGAGGTGAACATGGAGGTGATAATTCCCAGCGACAGGGTGACTGCAAAACCCTTGATCGGGCCGGTTCCGAAGCTGAACAATACGATAGCTGCGATCAGGGTGGTGACATTGGCATCGGCAATGGTGGACAGCGCCTTGGCGTAACCGGCGTGAATACTCGCCTGCGGGGTGTTGCCGTTGCGCAGCTCTTCACGGATTCGCTCGAAGATGAGCACATTGGCGTCCACCGCCATACCCACCGTCAACACGATTCCGGCAATGCCCGGCATGGTCAGGGTCGCCTGCAGCAGGGAGAGCAGGGCTACAATGAATACCAGGTTCAAAGCCAGCGCCAGATCCGCCACCAGGCCAAACGTCTTGTAGTAGAAGGCCATGAAGATCAATACCAGAACAAACCCGATCGCCACCGACTGGAAGCCCTGTTCGATATTTTCCGCTCCCAGGCTTGGGCCCACCGTGCGTTCT
>JBDNAP010000074.1:0-3481 GCA_039768325.1 Thiogranum sp. | reverse complement strand
TCGATTGATCGGCTGGAATTTGCCTGACATGGTGACTTCGATCCCTTCTTGGTACGATGCGCCTATTCTATATAAATACTGTCGCTAAATCCGACAGCCTCCTAGCCATCCGAACTCTCGATGCGGACAAGCAGCTGGTCTAGACTGCGGATCACCTGTCTGGAAGCTGTTGCAGGCGCATGCCCACGCCGGATCAGCAGTCCCGACAGACCCGCGGCAATGGCTCCATCAACGTCAGCCCTGAGACTGTCCCCGACGTGGATCGCGCGCTGCGGAGCAACGCCGAGCGCAGCGAGCGCTTGTCTGAAGATGGCGGGAGCCGGCTTGGCGCTGCCGGCCCTGGAGGAATAGATGACCGCATCCATGTGGCTGTGGATCCCCAGCCCGTGGAGAATTCCAGGTAATCTGGAGTCAAAATTGGACACCACGGCGAGCCCGCAGCCCCTGCTGCGCAGGCCTTGCAGAACTGCCGGGACCTCGGGGAAACATTCCCAGGCGTGCACCTGCGCGTAGTGCTCGTACAGGCTTGCAAAAAAGGTCTCGAAATCTCCGATACTGCTACCTGTACCGGCAACCACGCGGCGCACCAGCATACGCCACCAATCGCGCTCCTGGCGCCGCAGCCCGTCCATCGAGGTCCATTCGAAGGCCAGATCCGGCATATCGCCGAAGATCTCCTTGAACGCCCGCGCCAGCTTATCGGCTTCGAGCTCGGCGCCGCATCGCCTGGCCGCCGCGGCGTAGGTCTCGCCCACTGGCTCGCGCGGTCTGATCAGGGTGCCGGCGGCATCCAGCAGGACCGCTCTCACACTGACGCTTCCGCCGCTTTGAGTATCGGTCCCAAAAACCAATAATGTCACTCCTACCGGTGGCGGCGTCTAACCACGCTTTCGAGTTTCTCGGCCATGTGCTGCTCACGGTCCACCCGCGTACCCACCTGAAGACAGGTGTGGATACGTGGTGCTCCCTCGCCGTGAACAACCTCATGGCAACGTTTGATGGCGGCAAACACATCCTCCCACTCACCTTCCACATTGGTGCTGTTGCAATTGACCTCGAAAGTCAGGCCAGATTCCCCGAGCACCCGCTCAATGGCCGCGACGTAGGGCGAGACTGAAATCCCCGCATCGATGGGTACCAGGGTAAAACCGACAATTGCGTGCATACACAGGGTTCCTGGCAGATCGTTAACGATTTTGGATTATACTCTACACAGAAACAGATTCGATGATCGGCCCCTGTGAGTCGAAACCCTGGAAAACACTGCTGCGGCTGGTCATTCCGCCGATAAAAATCGGCAGACACCATGAGCACAGTGCGCTGAGCTATGTGCTATTTTCCTGGGCATCGAGATTTCGACGCCCTCTTTCACATCCAGCATTGCAGAGTTTCTCCAACACTATGGCAGCGCTTTGCGTTAAGCACGTACAAAAACGCCTACAACATCGCCTGCAGGTGCGCCTCCACGCTACGAGCGAGTGCCGGCAGACTGTAACCGCCTTCCAGGACAGATATGACACGGCCCTGGGCGTGCAAGTCGGCTACCGCCTTGATCTTCCGGGTAGCCCAGGCGAAGTCCTCTTCAAACAGGCAGAGCTGCGCCAACGGGTCATCGTTATGGGCATCGAAACCGGCGGAGATAAACAGCAACTCCGGCTGGAAGCCGTTCAGCGCTGGGAGAATCCGTTCCTCGAATGCGGCACTGAACCGGTCACCCCGGGTTCCCGCTGTTAGGGGCACGTTGACCATATGATCTGACCGGGTGTCGGCCCCGCTCCCTGGATAGAATGGATGCTGGAATGTTGAGCTGAAAAACACAGTAGGATCATCGCGAAAGATGTCTTCCGTGCCATTGCCGTGGTGTACGTCGAAGTCAACGATTGCGACCCTGTTCAACCCGAACCGGTCCTGAGCATGGCGGGCACCGACCGCGATATTGTTGAACAGGCAAAAACCCATGGGCCGGGCGATTTCGGCATGGTGGCCGCAGGGGCGTACGCAGCAGAAGGCCTGATCCATATCACCTGACATCACGAGATCCACACCTATGACCACCGCGCCGGCAGCACGCAGCGCCGCATTCAGCGAATGCGGCGCCATGCTGGTATCGGGGTCCAGATATGTGCGACCCTCCGAGGGCTCGGCGGCAAATACCGTATCCACGTAGCGCTTGTCGTGAACCCGATAGAGTTTTTCCCTGTCGACCAGGGGCGCTTCATACTGCGTCAACTGATGCCAGATATCCCTTTCCGGAAGATAGTCCAGCACCGCCCGCATTCGCGCTGGCGACTCGGGGTGTCCGGCCCCGGTGTCGTGCAACTCACAATCGGGATGCGATATGAACGCAATTCCCATAGCCTGTCCTTCTTCGACAATATAACGATAGCCGTCGAATGGGCGCCGCCACTACTTCGAATTCGAGACCCACGCGCGCCTGATAGGGATTCAGAGCGGCTGCGCATCGCAGTGGTTTTTCAGCCACCTCGCTTTAAGAAATCGTACAGGTACATAGTCCATGCTCATTTACTCACCGCTCTTCTTGACCAACGCCGAGATTTTTCTGAAGTGCTCGTGTCTGGCATCGCGCATCCATTCGAAAATAACAGATTCGGTATTGGTAATGATGACGCCTGCCTGCCGCATACGTTCCATAGCGTTGCGGTGATGTATTTCCTTCCGTGAACAGACCGCATCTTCGACCACAAAAACCTCCAGGCCCTGCTGCACCAGTTGCACGGCGCTTTGCAGGATGCACACGTGGGATTCCATGCCGGCAAGTACAATTTGTCGGCTTCCGTTGTTGTCGATGCGTTGCTGAAACACTTCGCTGCCGACGCAAGAGAAGCTGGTTTTTTCAATTTCTTCGACATTGCCGGGCAGGTGCTCGGCAATGGCTGTGACGGTGGAACCGAGGCCTGCGGGGTATTGTTCGCTACAGAGCGTGTGGATACCCAGAATAGCGGCCGTATCGAGGAGCAGTGCGATGTTTTGCGTCATAAGTTTCAGGGATTCCGCCGGAATCGCGGCGACAAGACGTTGCTGGACATCGACGACGACAAGCTGGCTGTTATCGGCTTCACAGAGTGGCATGCATTCTCCTCCAAAAAGTTTGCCGGTCTCTACCAGCTGCTTTTCGCCCTTTGAATACCCGCGGAATTCGAGGCGATGCCCATGGTTGGCGTCTCCTGATACAAACATGTTATCAGGGCGTACTCAGGTCGGAAAGATTTTTGCATACCTCACCAGCTGCCGTTGAATAATGCAGCGCCGGCGACACTGCCGTGTTCCAGAATTGTTCTTATTCCCATAGTTTCAATCCCGATTATCGTCGCGTATCCCGATTTATGGGCCAAGCAGTGACATCAGCAGACCGGTATGTGTTACCCGGCGATACTCTGCACAAGCACCACACTTGAGCTGACACTTGTGGAAGATCATCGTCCTCCACTGACCGTCTTACGAGCATTGCTGGTATACATTA
>JBDNAP010000457.1:0-6027 GCA_039768325.1 Thiogranum sp. | reverse complement strand
CATGCCGCCCATACCACCCATGCCTGACATGCCGCACATGCCACCCATGCCTGACATACCGGACATACCGCCCATGCCACCCATACCTGACATTCCACCCATGCCCGACATACCACCCATGCCTGACATTCCGCTCATGCCACTCTGGGCCGGGTAGAAGTAGATCTGGCCATCAGGCGTGATCTTGAAATAACCGGACATGCCCGACATGCCACCCATGCCCGACATACCGCTCATGCCACCCATGCCGGACATACCGCTCATGCCACCCATGCCGGACATACCGCTCATACCACCCATGCCCGACATACCGCCCATGCCCGACATACCGGACATGCCTGCGGAAGCGGTGTTAAGCACTACACCAAGGGTCAGTGCACCGGCGAATCTGGTCAGCATTCGCATTCGTTTTAAGTTCTCCATTTGAATCTCCTCGCGTCGATGGTTAGTTAGTTTAATGGGTCGTTGTCCGACCCTGTTTGATGCTCCACACAATGTGCAGCGGTCAATCGAACCCCGGGTCTCACCCTCGGGGACTAATCCCGGTGCCAGCCACGAATGTCGTAGGGCGTCGGCATGCCGGGTCTGTTGAAGGGGGTGCTCCAAGCCCCCTGGTCTTCAAGAAATCTCAGGCTGGAGGGATAAGGACGGGTGACGCCGTGCAGCGCCGCGTCGTACCAGATTTTGTCTTTTTTGAAAACGGTGATCATGGGTGCGTTGGTCGGACGTTGGTATGGTGTAACACCCGCAATCGGGTATTGGTCCTCGTTTGCCGTAACACCACCGCTTATCCCGACAGAAACAACCATCACCAGAGACTGGCCTGCGATCCAAAACCGTTTCATTAACGATTCTCCTTTTGGCCCCAGCCGCCATGCCTGCAGCTGGATTTTGCTTTTTCCTAACAACGCAGGCTTTTAAGCAACGCATGTGCCAAATCGGGAAGAAGGCTATAATAAATTGAAATATAAAAAGGTTTTCTGCTGCTCAGCGCCGCTCTATGGCGCCAGGACAAGGACCGGTCTGACAAGGCGGCAGGTTCCTGATAGCGCCTGGGTGGATTATCAGCCCGAGCAACAGCATCCCAGGCTCGAAGACACCCTCCAGTTCACCATCATCCAGTTTCGAACGGGTTCATAACTCGGCATAGTCACAACAAAAAATACAAAACTGGGGGGATTTGATGCTGCTTGCCAGAGCCACCCAAGTCCCGGGGAACGCCTGACGCCTCCCTTTGTGAACGTGCTGCCAAATGTGCAGACGAAAATTTCCCCGCCCGTGCTAAGCCCCGATTCGGGAGACGGAGACAGTGCAGGCGCCATTGGTAAAACTGCAGGACGCAGACCTGTTGCGGATTTGTCGGTTCGAGGCAGAACCTGCATGTTCTGTTGCATAGTTCAGCTCCCGACGCTGATTGCGAAAACAGCCGGGCCTGGGATGACCGGAACGCTCGTCAGTAAACGACGATTACTCCGCCGTCGTTACTGCGGATGATCAACTGATTGCGTAGCCAGTAAGGTGTTTCTGAGTCTACGATACTCACGGCATAGACATGATTGATTTGGCGCACCTTGCCAACGCTGAGTCCGGGCAGGCCAAAGTTGTCGATCCAGGCGCCCGCGAGTTTTTTCGCCTTGCCCGGGCCATCGACAGGTAGTTCGATCTCACCAGTTGCGATGGCTTCCAGCTCTATCCACTGGGAGTGACCGCGCTGGTCAGGCTGCAAGGGGTCACCCCGGTCCGAGGGCAACTCATCTGCCTGTACGGGCGGAAAGATAATCACTGCCCCGCTTTCTGCCGGTTCCACCCGCCAACCCTTATTCTCAAGTGACTGGATAAACTGAAGAAAGGGATCAGGGGCTTGGCGGGTTTCGATATTCGTGGTATCTGATGGAACGGACCCGGTGGGCATAAGCAGGGTATCGCCGCCTGTGTCCGTCTCGATATGCCATCCCCGTTCGCGGAGCAGTGTTTCAAGCTCAGGGGGGACGACTATCGACAAAGCCCCTGCCGGCCGCTCCGTTTCCGCCGAAGCAGGAGTGGTCGGGTGGCTTCTGGCCGGCGTCTGTGTACTTTGAACGGCAGGGGTCAGCAGGGTGTTGCCCTCGGTGTCCGTACGTATCTCCCAGCCACGCTCCCTGAGCTGCTGGAAGATGTCGGGCACTACCGCGGGCGGTGCCTTGGTTGATTGGCTGGATTCCTGCCCCGGAGGATAGAAGAGCGTATTGCCGTCTGCATCGATTTCCTGCTGCCAGCCTTGTTCTTCCAACAGCTGCCGGAGGTTTGTGCCAGGGGTGGATAATGCCGTGTTTTCAGCAACGCTAACGGATGGGACAGCAAGACTGACGGGCAAGACGAAAAGAACTGGTATGGCAAGGCGGCGGACAATTGCGCCTGTTCGAATAAACACGTTGGATACCTCCTGAATGTCTGACACCGGTTTCCTGCCGGCGCGGAATCTCCGCGCGATCATCTGATCGACAGCGCATACTACTTAAAGAGCCAGTTAACTGCGATCTGGCGACAAAGGCCTTGTGCAAACCGCATGCCATTGGGTGGCTCCGTCGCTTTAGAACAGCGTACTTTGACAGGAATGGTGGAAGTCAGGCGGCCAGTAATGCACGTGTGTCGAGTCCCTGCGTCGCCCGCTGCAGGGAGGTGGCTGGCTAACCGGCGAGGTCCCCGCTAAGTACGGGTAGTGGTTGCCGTTTCCGGGAGTCTGCAGCAGGGCGCTGAATCGACAATAGGCGGGGTGGTTGCGGTAGAGGCGTCTCCCGGGTGCCCGCTTCGATACGGCGTGATGCTCTGCAAAGATATGGCATGCTCGTTAAAAAACAGAGCGACGAAGGTGGCCTGACAGGATGGTCGAAAGTGGGGCCAGTCTGCCAACTTGGCAGTTGCAGGATCCACCTGCTATCGAAGTTCAGCCCGGGAGGTTTCGGATTCGCCGGCCGTGGGACGAACAGATGTGATCCGTGCTCCCGGCGAGTAGTATGAGGGGAAAACAGACGAGTACGGGTTCATGTTGAGGCACTCCTGGATCGAACGTAAGCTGAACCGCAAGTTTCTGGTCGGCAATGCCATGGGCATTCTGCTCAGTTCGCTGGTATTTCTTCTGCTCTATCTGGGCATGTATCGGGAGAAGCTGGCCGGTGAGCGCAGCGATGCTGCCTCCCAGGTCAACCAGCTTCTTGAGACCTCATTGAAAAACGCCATGCTGAAGCGCGACCTCGACGGTCTGCGGCATATCGTTGAGAAGCTTGGGGAGCAGGAAGAAATCCTCAATGTCATGATTATTAACCCGGAGGGCGAGGTTCGGTTTTCTTCGACAGGACCCCTTTTGGGTCGCAAGTTCGATACGCAGAATGATGAGACCTGCGGGGTATGCCACCTTAGCGGCGAGGATACAGCGACAGCCTTCATTACCAACGAACTCGGCCAGTCGGTGTTGCGTAGCGTTAACACGGTACGGAATGGGCCCGAATGTATATCATGCCACGGCGCCATCAGTGATCACCCTGTCAACGGCGTCCTGTTCGTAGACTATGACGCTGCACCGATCAAAGAGAGTGCCAGAAGAGCTGCCGTGGCTCTTATCGGTGCCGGAGTATGCGTCCTGCTCATCGTGCTGACGGGTGGCTGGTGGTTCATGCAGCGTTTCGTCCTTCAACCGGTGCACAAGCTGCACCGGGCGAGTAAGGCAATATCCGTCGGCACGCTGAGCCAACGTGTTGCCATTCCCGGCCGGGATGAGCTCGCCCAACTGGGTCGTTGTTTCAATGGTATGGCGGAAAGCCTCGAGCAAACTCTAAAGGCGCTCGGCGAGAAGGAACAATTCCTGCAGGGGCTGGTGGATGCAACCCCCGACGGCCTGCGTGTTATTGACGACAATTACAATATCGTACTGTCGAATGATGCCTACCGTCACCAACTCGGCCTGTCGAAGGCGCAGGCGGTTGATGTGCCTTGCTATAGCTCCAGTCATGGTCGTCAGGAACCTTGTGTGCCTACCCTGGTGACCTGTCCCTTGCACGATATCCGCGAGCATCAAGCGCCAGTCAAGTGTGTGCATCAACACATGCGCAGCGATGGCTCCCTTTTCGACGTGGAGGTCTATGCAGCCCCCATGCAGGTGAGGCGCGGCGAACAGGTACTGCATTTCATTGTTGAATCCATTCGGGATCTTGAAAGCGCAGTTCAGTTCTCGCACGAGCAGAAGCTGTCGGAACTCGGGCGGCTGGCTGCCGGTGTCGCGCACGAAATCTATAATCCCTTGACCTCAATCCGCTTGTCGCTCGATGCCATTTTGCGCCTGCAGAGCCCGGACGACCAACACCATTCGCAGACAGCCGATTACCTGATGCTGGTCGACCAGGAAATCAACCGCTGCATCGATATTACCGGCAGATTGCTGAAATTGAGCACACACAGTGGCACGGAGCAGCAGGCGGTATGGGTGAACCGGGCGGTTGAGGAGACCCTGTCGCTGTTGGAATGGGATGCGACCAAGGGAGGCGTCGTCATTGAGAAGCAACTGGATTCCTCGGAACCCCGGGTACTGGCTGGCGAAAGCAATCTGCGGATGGCGGTACTCAATCTGATCCAGAATGCTTTCCACGCTATGCCGCAGGGAGGGCACTTGAAGTTGATCACACGGCGCCAGGATGGGCTCGTTAATATCGTGGTCAGTGATAACGGGGTGGGAATTGCACCTGAGGATCTGGTGCAGATCTTTCATCCTTTTTTCAGCCGGCGTGCAGACGGCGAACATGGTACAGGGCTGGGATTGTCGATTTCGCGGGCAAACCTGGAGCGCGACGGCGGAAAGATCAGTGTGAAAAGCGAACCGGGTAAGGGCTCAAGCTTTACAATGAGTTTCCCTGACCCTGACTCTGAAGCCGGAAACGAACATGGTGATGGCGAATGAACAATGCACAGAAAGGTAAAATACTCGTTATCGAAGACGACAAGTTGCTGAACCGGCTCGTCTCGGAGCAGCTTGCACGGATGGCATACTCGGTGCGCAGTGCTCTCGACTGGGCCAGCGCCAAAGCGCTGCTCGATAAACAGAGCTTTGATCTGATCGTCACGGACGTGAAGCTGCCGGACGCCAACGGTGTCGAATTGCTTGCCACCTTGACCCAGGATCAGCCGGTCATCGTTTTGACCGCCTATGCTTCGGTGCGGGATGCGGTCATTGCGATGAAGAACGGTGCAGCGGAATATATGATCAAACCGGTACATGCCGAAGAACTGGAACTGGTTGTGGGGCGGGTGCTGGATTCGGCTGCACAGCGTCGTGACCTGCAGTTCTGTCGGCGGACATTAAAAAGGCGGATTGCCAATAAGATGGTCGGGCTGAGCCATGGTCTGGAAGAGGTTCAAGACCTGATTGATGCGGTAGCCCCTTCGGATATGACGGTGTTGATCGAGGGTGAGAGCGGCGTCGGCAAGGAATTGGTTGCGCAGGCGATTCATGACCGCAGCGAACGCGCGGATCGCAACTTTGTTGCGGTAGATTGCTGTACCCTGCAGGAACAGTTGTTCGAGTCCGAGCTGTTCGGACACGAACGTGGCGCGTTTACCGGCGCAAACAAGCAAAAGAAAGGGCTGATCGAGTGTGCTGAGGGTGGCACCTTGTTTCTGGATGAGATCGGTGAAATCGAACCGAGCATCCAGGCCAAACTTCTGCGGGTGCTGGAGACCGGCCAGTTTCGCCGCCTGGGCAGCACACAGAATCGGGTGGCAAATGTACGCGTGGTGGTGGCCACTAACCGTGACCTGGAGCAAATGAGTCAGGAAGGGGGCTTCCGTCTCGATTTGTTTTACCGAATTAGCGCGTTTGTGGTAGAGGTGCCGCCATTGCGGGAACGTCGTGATGATATCCCCGCGCTTGTGGAGCTTTTTGTCAGGAACCACGATTTTTCCCGGCGCATCGACAAGAGAGTCACCGAAGAGGCAATGCGCAGGCTGGTGGCGTACGATTGGCCGGGCAATATTCGCGAGCTCAAGAATACTGTTGAACGT
>JBDNAP010000073.1:0-5598 GCA_039768325.1 Thiogranum sp. | reverse complement strand
GCATTTAATGAAAAGCGTCATATTCTGCATCTGCTCGATCAGTGTGTCGAGAACGAGGGTGTGCAGATCTTCATCGGTGAGGAATCGGGTTACCAGATGCTTGATGAATGCAGTCTGGTGACAGCGCCATACTCGGTCGACGGTCAGGTGCTGGGTGTGCTGGGTGTCATCGGACCCACGCGCATGGCTTACGAGCGCGTCATACCGATTGTCGATGCGACTGCGCGGATTCTCAGCGCGGCCTTGAATCCGAAGGATTAGCCCTTATGTTATAGGCCAGGTCAATCGCGGAGTAAAAACCAACTTCCCCGGCTGCGGTGTTCTTAGTGACTGAATTGAATGGTCGGCGGTGGATGTAACTTCTTTAAATGCATTAGAAATGTTATGTAATATATTGTTTTGTAGAGGTATTAAATGAGCGATCATGAAAAGGTAGTGGCCGGGGAAGAACTGGAAATGGCGCACGAGGAGCAGTCGGATCAAACGGACGAAGCGGCGGGTGATACGGCGTCGGATCCGGATGCATTGCAGGCGCTGCTGGAGGACGCCCGTAGCAAAGCGGATTCACATTGGGACCAGTGCCTGCGCCTGCAGGCTGATATCGAAAATCTGCGTAAACGCAATGAGCGCGACCTGGTCAACGCGCACAAATTTGCCCTGGAAAAGTTCGCAGTGGATTTGTTGCCGGTCAAAGACAGTCTGGAGATGGGACTGGCTGCCGCCGGGGAGGGCGCTGATGTGGCCAAGCTCAAAGAGGGCAGTGAGTTGACGTTGAAAATGCTGGCCTCAGCGATGGATAAATATAATATAAAGGAAATCAGTCCTTTAAATGAGTTATTTAATCCAGAGTATCACGAAGCTATGTCCGTGCAGGAGCGTGCGGATGTCAAGCCGAACACGGTGGTAACGGTGGTCCAGAAAGGCTATCTGCTCAACGACCGGCTGATTCGCCCTGCCATGGTGATCGTATCCAGAGCCGCCCAGGAATCCAGCGGCGGACAGCTCAACGAACAGGCTTGAAAAACTAATGAATGCCCCCATCTAGGAGGCAGCTGACATATTAACGCGGAATCGAAGACTCGAAATCTGGGAGATCAACGAACATGGGCAAGATTATTGGAATCGACCTTGGTACTACCAACTCCTGCGTCGCAGTGATGGAGGGTGGTGAGCCACGGGTTATTGAAAACAGCGAAGGCGATCGTACCACCCCCTCCATTGTGGCGTTTACCGAAGGCGATGAAGTGTTGGTGGGGCAGGCAGCCAAACGCCAGGCGGTCACCAATCCGGCCAATACCCTGTACGCCGTCAAGCGTCTGATCGGCCGCCGCTTTGTTGATGCCGAAGTACAAAAGGACATGGAGCTGGTGCCCTACAAGATCATCAAGGCGGACAACGGTGATGCCTGGGTTGAAGCCCATGGCAAGAAGATGGCCGCGCCGGAAGTCTCCGCCCGCGTACTGCAGAAGATGAAGAAAACGGCGGAAGATTATCTCGGTGAAGAGGTCACAGAAGCGGTTATCACCGTACCGGCCTATTTTAATGACTCACAGCGCCAGGCGACCAAGGATGCCGGCAAAATTGCGGGTCTGAATGTCAAGCGTATCATCAACGAACCGACCGCGGCGGCGTTGGCCTATGGCATGGACAAGAAACGTGGCGACGTCAAGATCGCCGTATACGATCTGGGTGGCGGTACCTTCGATATCTCGATTATCGAAATCGCCGATATCGATGGAGAGCATCAGTTTGAGGTGCTGTCCACCAACGGTGACACCTTCCTCGGTGGCGAAGATTTTGACAAACGCCTGATCGATTATCTGGCCGATGAATTCAAAAAAGATCAGGGCATCGACCTGCGCGGAGATCCGCTGGCCATGCAGCGCCTGAAGGAAGCTGCGGAAAAGGCCAAGATCGAGTTGTCCTCAAGTCAGCAGACCGACGTCAATCTGCCTTATATCACGGCCGATGCCAGCGGTCCGAAGCACCTGAATCTGAAAATCACGCGTGCCAAACTGGAGTCTCTGGTCGAGGAGCTGGTTACCCGTACCATCGAGCCCTGCAAGCTCGCCCTCAAGGATGCCGGTTTATCGGTGAGTGAGATCGATGACGTGATTCTGGTGGGTGGTCAGACGCATATGCCCAAAGTCGGCGAAGTGGTGCAGAATTTCTTCGGCAGGGAACCGCGCCGTGATGTGAACCCGGACGAGGCCGTTGCCATCGGTGCTGCTATCCAGGGTGGTGTACTGGGCGGTGAAGTCAAAGACGTGTTGCTGCTGGACGTGACACCGCTGTCTCTGGGTATCGAAACCCTGGGCAGCGTGATGACCAAGCTCATCGAAAAGAACACCACGATACCGACCAAGGCGAACCAGGTGTTCTCTACGGCCGACGATAACCAGGGTGCGGTTACCGTACACGTGTTGCAGGGTGAGCGTGAAATTGCCAGTGGCAACAAATCACTGGGCCGGTTTGACCTGACCGATATTCCACCGGCTCCGCGTGGTGTGCCGCAGATCGAAGTGACTTTCGATATCGATGCCAACGGCATTCTGAATGTATCCGCCAAGGACAAGGGTACCGGCAAGGAACAGAATATTGTTATCAAGGCTTCCAGCGGCTTGTCGGATGATGAAGTCGATCGCATGGTCAAGGATGCCGAGGCGCATGCTGACGAAGACCGCAAGTTCCATGAGCTGGCGGACGCTCGAAACCAGGCGGACAACATGATTCACGCCACCGAGAAATCGCTCAAGGATCTGGGTGAGGACAAGGTGAGTGATGAAGAAAAGCAGGCTATCGAGAAGGCGATCGGGGAACTGAAAGACACCTTGAAAGCTGATGACAAGGCTGCCATCGAGGCAAAGACCATGGCACTGGCCGAGTTGTCCGGCAAACTGGCTGAAAAACTCTATGCCGATAAGGGCGGCGCAGAGGCTGCAGCAGCGGGTGCGGCCGAAAGTGCCGAAACCGCGGAGGCGGGTGGCGACGATGTGGTCGACGCAGAGTTTGAAGAGGTCAAGGACGACAACAAGTAAGCACTACGGAGGGATCAGCTTGAAAAAGGCAGTCCGGGGCCGGCTGAAAACTGGCCCCGGATTTTTGCCGTATGGAATAACCGTGAAAGACGCTGAGGTCCCGGTGAACAACCGGCGCCGATTGGGTGGTGTCAGAGCGGTTCTTGGTATTCATTTATGGATGTGGGTCATCGTGTGATGTACTGTAGTTTACTCTCGTGCGCTGAGCGTCCTTCCAGTTAGAAAAAAGACTATCGAGCTATGTCGAAGCAAGACTATTACCAGGCCCTCGGTGTTTCAAAAAATGCCAGCGATGCCGAGCTGAAAAAAGCCTACCGGCGTGCCGCACAGAAATATCATCCGGACCGGAATCCGGATAACGCCGCAGCCGAAGAAAAATTCAAACAGGCCAAAGAAGCCTATGAAGTATTGAGCAATGCACAGAAGCGTGCGGCCTACGACCAGTTCGGCCATGCCGGTGTCGACCCCAGTATGGGTGGTGCCGGCGGCGGTTTCGGCGCCGGCGCCGGCGCCAGCTTCAGCGATATATTCGGAGACGTTTTTGGCGATATCTTCGGTGGTGGGGGTGGCGGTGGTCGAGACGGCAAGCGGGTCTATCGGGGTGCGGACCTGCGCTACAACCTCGAGCTTTCCCTGGAAGATGCGGTACGCGGAACCACGGTGAAGATCCGTGTTCCAACCTACGTCGGTTGTACGACCTGTCATGGCAGCGGCGCCAAGAAGGGCACCAAGCCAAGCACCTGTACCACCTGCGGTGGTCATGGCCAGGTCCGTATGCAACAGGGATTTTTCTCGGTCCAGCAGACCTGTCCACGCTGTAGCGGTAGTGGCTCCATCATCAATGATCCCTGCGCTGATTGTCATGGTCAGGGCAGGATCAAGGAGCACAAGACACTGTCCGTGAAAGTGCCGGCCGGTGTCGACAGTGGTGACCGTATCCGTCTGGCTAATGAAGGCGAAGCCGGTGAGAACGGTGGACCGCCGGGTGATTTGTATGTGCAGATCCAGGTCAAGGAACACGCCATCTTCAAGCGTGATGACGCCAATCTGTATTGCGAAGTGCCCATCGGTTTTGCAACTGCTGCGCTTGGTGGTGAACTGGAAGTGCCGACACTGGATGGCCGTGTGGTCTTGAGGGTGCCGGCGGAAACCCAGTCCGGCAAGCTTTTCCGCATGCGTGGCAAGGGTGTCAAACCTGTTCGTGGCGGGGCGGTTGGCGACCTGTTGTGTCGGGTGGTCGTGGAAACTCCTGTCAAGCTCAGCAGCAAACAGAAAGACCTGTTACGCGAGCTGGATAGCAGCCTGAAGAATCATGGCAAGCACAGTCCCCAGCACCATACCTGGCTGGACGGTGTGAAGAATTTCTTCGAAGGCATGAAATTCTAACCGCTCTTCCCCCCTGAGCAAGCAGTGTTTGGCTTGGTAAACCCATGGGGGGCGTAGAAAAGAGCTATTTTACGACCTCATTGCGCTTGGTTTCGTGGTGCACGAAACTATAAACGGTTGCAACGTCACCGATTATCCCTGGATTGCTGAAGAGAACTAAAAAATGACACGAATCGCCATACCCGGAGCCGCCGGCCGCATGGGACGCAATTTGATTGATGCCTGCAGGCGTACCGAGGGATTAGCGGTGGCTGTGGCAACAGAACGCGCCAGACATGAGCTGCTGGATAGTGATGCCGGTGTGGTGGCGGGTGTGGGCGAGCTGGGGGTTATCATCCATGATGACCTCGAGAGTCTCGTTGATCGCTTTGACGTACTGATCGATTTCACAGCACCCGCTGCAACGCTGCGGCACCTGGAACTCTGTCGTCGGCACGGCAAACGTATCGTGATCGGCACCACCGGTTTCGGTGCTGAGCAGAAGCAGCATATAGAAACTGCATCCGGGGATATCGGCGTCGTGTTTGCGCCCAATATGAGTGTCGGGGTGAACCTGTGCTTTAAACTGCTCGATGTGGCTGCGCGCGTGCTGGGTGACGAAGTGGATATCGAAGTCATAGAGGCGCACCATCGGCACAAGGTAGACGCACCGTCCGGAACAGCCCTGCGTATGGGGGAGGTTGTTGCCGAAGCGCTTGGGCGCGATTTACAAGACTGTGCGGTCTACGGACGCGAAGGCATAAGCGCTGCGCGGGACCGGAAAACCATCGGCTTCGAAACCATTCGTGCCGGCGACATCGTTGGCGAACATACAGTGATGTTTGCCGCCGAAGGCGAGCGCGTGGAAATTACCCACAAGGCATCCAGCCGCATGACTTTTGCATCCGGCGCTGCGCGTGCCGCGGGCTGGCTGATGTCGCAGCCAGCCGGTCTGTACGACATGCAGGATGTTCTCGGCTTGAATCAGCTGCGGTAAGCCGCCGGCGGCGCCCCCCCCGGGCTCAAATAACTGTGACTGCGACAAGCAGGCATCCGCCTGTCATTCAGGATTCAAAACCCGATCCCCCATGAGAAACTGGAAAGCTGTCCGCAGATGCGAGCGCGCGCGCTCGGAGAGAGGCTCTCCGAGGCCGAATGAATAGCCGCGTATCGAGATTATATAGCTGGAGGGCGG
>JBDNAP010000456.1:0-3231 GCA_039768325.1 Thiogranum sp. | reverse complement strand
GGCGATAGATGGTGCGGCGGTTGACTCGGAAGCGTGTGTGCTGTCTCATACAGAGTGACGGTTACATCAAGTCGCAAAGCGCCAAATAACAGTAATGAAGGCCTTCAACGCGAACGGCCGGCTTATCTGAATCCAATGCCTTAAAACACACGCTTTTAGCCGGAGAGGATTATGCCCCAGACCAAGATTCTGCTTGAAGAATCCGAGATTCCAAGCCAATGGTACAATGTTGTCGCCGACATGCCCAACCCGCCAGTGCCGCCGCTGGGACCCGACGGTAAGCCCATTGGACCGGATGCGCTGAGCGCGATATTCCCTGATGCGCTGATCGAACAGGAGGTCAGCGCCGAGCGCTGGATCGATATTCCGGAACAGGTTCGGAACATATACACCCTGTGGCGGCCGTCGCCGCTGTATCGCGCTCACCGTCTGGAAAAGGCGCTCGGCACTCCCGCCAGGATCTATTACAAATACGAGGGTGTGAGTCCGGCGGGTTCGCACAAGCCCAATACCGCTGTCGCCCAGGCCTATTACAACCAACAGGCCGGCATCAGGCGTTTGTCAACGGAAACCGGCGCCGGTCAGTGGGGCTCATCGCTGGCCCTGGCCGGACAGATGTTCGGTATCGAGGTACGCGTGTATATGGTGAGAGTGAGCTATGAACAGAAGCCGTTCCGCCGCTCCATGATGCACAGCTGGGGTGCCGAGGTGTTGGCCAGCCCGTCGGAGCTGACGGAATCAGGGCGCAGGATTCTGGCACAGCACCCCGACTCACCGGGCTCATTGGGAATAGCCATTTCAGAAGCGGTCGAGGAAGCGGCATCCAGAGACGATACCAACTATGCCCTGGGTTCCGTGTTGAATCACGTACTGATACATCAGTCGGTGATCGGTCTGGAGGCTAAAAAACAGTTCGAAAAAGTCGGCGATTACCCGGACATGATCTTCGCACCCTGTGGTGGGGGCTCAAATTTTGGCGGCGTTGCTTTCCCCTTCTTTGCAGACAAGGCGGCGGGTAAGGAAATAAGCCTGGTGGCGGTCGAGCCGAGTTCCTGCCCGACATTGACCCGCGGACATTATGCCTATGACTTTGGTGACAGCATGGGACTGACACCCTTGCTCAAAATGTATACCCTGGGGCACGATTTCATGCCGCCGGGTATTCACGCCGGTGGCTTGCGTTACCATGGGGACAACACGCTGGTCTCACAGTTGTACAATGAAGGCCTCATCGAGGCCCAGGCGGTTCCTCAGCTGGCTACTTTTGAGGCCGGCGTCCAGTTTGCCCGCAGCGAAGGCATTATTCCGGCACCGGAATCCAGTCATGCCATCTGCGCCTGTATAGATGAGGCGATGAAATGTAAGCAGAGCGGTGAAGCCAGGACCCTGTTCTTCAATCTTTCCGGCCACGGGCATTTCGATATGGCTTCCTATGATAAGTTTTTCAGCAGGGAACTTGAGGATTACGAATATCCCGCAGAGGCTATCGAAGAGGCGCTCCACCACCTGCCAAAGGTTGCCCAACAGTAAATAGTGAGGTTTTGCGTTAAGCTGCAGGGGCGCTGTCCCTCGGCGCGAATCACGGCCAGGAGGCCGCTCCTGGTGGGAAGCTTGTGCGCTGAGTGGGTTGCCCGATTTACAGTGCGGCGAATTTGGAGTTTTTCTTCTTTTTTCTGAATAGCAGCCCAATATTGCCGACACGCTGAATGAGTTGTGCGCCGCTGTATTCACACAATGCCTGAATGGCCGCATCGCGTTCCTCACGGTTAGCTGCGCTGATTCTGACTTTCATCAGCTCGTGATGCTCCAGCGAACTCTCGAACTCTTCCAGCAGCGAGTTGGACAATCCCGCATTACCCACAGTGATAACCGGCTTCAACTTGTGGCCAAGTCCGCGTAGTCTTTTCTTCTGTTGTTCCGTCAGGGTCATAATGATATTCAGGGGGCGAGTTTGGTAATGAGTGAGGAAGTCAGCCCACACAAGCTTTCGGGACCGTCGGCCGCCCCCTGCGGGGATGCAGGGACATGACGCGGCCGTCGAGCGTACAGAGATGTATTTACAGCGTGTCCTGCAAGCTTGTGTGGGCTGACTACTGCGTGCCGTGCTGTGTCACACATTTTAAACAGGTATGGAAGTATACCGTAATCGGACTGAATCATGGCGCGCAGTAAGAGCAGTAATCGCTGGCTGAGGGAACATTTTGACGACGAGTATGTCAAGAAAGCTAAGCGGCAGGGTTACCGTTCACGTGCGGTGTACAAGCTGGACGAGATTCAGCAAAAGGACCGCATCATCAAACCCGGCATGGCGATCGTAGATCTTGGTGCGGCGCCGGGAGGCTGGAGTCAGTACGCCTCAGGCCTGGTCGGCGACAAGGGTAAAGTGGTGGCGGTGGATATTCTGCCCATGCAGGCGCTGCCCGGAGTGACGTTCATGCAGGGAGATTTTCGTGAAGACGAGGTACTGGACAACTTCCTGCGGGCACTGGAAGGGCAGGAAGTAGACCTTGTAATGTCGGATATGGCCCCCAATATAAGTGGTATGGATGCCGTCGACCAGCCAAGATCAATGTATCTGACGGAATTGGCAGTAGATTTTGCTGAGCAAGTGGTTCGACCGGGAGGCGGGCTACTGATAAAAGTCTTTCAGGGTGAAGGGTTTGACGAACTGCTGCGGGGTTTGCGCAGCCACTATGATAAGGTCGTCACACGCAAGCCGAAGGCATCCCGACCCCGCAGCCGTGAAGTTTATGCGCTGGCGAGGGGCCGTAAAGTATAGTATGTTTCAGAAAACAGTCTATCTGGCCGAAACGCCTTACAGCACAATACCTTTCAGCTATTCTGTTATCTGTAGATCGCCTTCCCTGTTAACGAGGTATCCGATTTGAATGACATGGCGAAAAATATTCTTCTCTGGGTGATCATCGCGGTCGTCCTGATGTCCGTATTTAATAATTTCGGGCCACCCACCCCGCGGGCACAATCTGTTGTCTATTCTGACTTTATCGCCGATGTCAAAGCGGGCCGTATCCAGAGCGTTGTCATAGACGGGCGCACGGTTAAGGGTCAGTTGGCCAGCGGCGAGAAATTCTCCACCTACACACCGAATGACCCGGAAATGATCAACGATCTGCTGGCGAATGGTGTTCAGGTCAAGGCACAGCCACCTGAACAGGATTCCCTGCTCATGCAGATTTTCATTTCCTGGTTCCCGATGTTGCTGCTGATTGG
>JBDNAP010000455.1:0-4093 GCA_039768325.1 Thiogranum sp. | reverse complement strand
TATTACCGGTTTATGGGGGTCAGGATTACCGTGGTCAGATCCGTGCCCTGGAACGTGGTGTACATGTAGTCGTGGGTACACCCGGCCGTGTAATGGATCACATGCGACGCGGCACCTTGAAACTCGACAAACTCAGCGCACTGGTGCTGGATGAAGCCGATGAAATGCTGCGCATGGGTTTTATCGATGATGTGGAGTGGATACTTGAGAAAACGCCGTCAGAGAGACAGATCGCCCTGTTCTCGGCGACCATGCCACAACAGATTCGTCGCATTGCCACAAAATATTTAAACAAACCTGAACAAATCACCATCAAAGTTAAAACCACCACGGCAGATACCATACGCCAGCGCTTCTGGCCGGTCAGTGGTGTGCATAAACTGGATGCTCTAACCCGCATCCTTGAAGCCGAACACTTTGATGCCATGCTTGTCTTCGTGCGCACCAAAACCGCAACGACCGAGTTGTCTGAAAAACTGGAAGCACGTGGTTTTGCCTCGGCACCACTCAACGGCGACATCCCGCAAAACCAGCGTGAACGCACCATCACGAACTTAAAAAAAGGAAGTCTGGATATTATTGTTGCCACGGATGTCGCAGCACGCGGCCTCGACGTGGAACGCATCAGTCACGTAGTGAACTACGATATACCGTATGACACGGAGTCCTATGTGCATCGCGTTGGACGTACCGGTCGCGCCGGCCGTCAGGGTGATGCGATCCTGTTTGTCGCACCACGTGAAAAACGTCTGCTAAGCGCCATTGAAAAAGCCACCAGACAGAAGATCGATATTATGGATCTGCCTTCAACTGAGCTAATCAATGACAAGCGAATCTCGAATTTCAAACAACGCATTACCGATACGCTGGCGAATGAAGATTTAGGCTTGTTTTCTCAGCTGGTTGAACAATACCAGCAGGAACACAACGTACCCGCTGCCGAAGTTGCCGCCGCTCTCGCCCAACTGTTACAAGGTGACACTCCCTTTCTGTTACAGAACAAACCACAAAGGAAAACAGGTAACAGCTGGAACAAAGATGAAAGAAAACCACGCAGGAGACATGAGCGCGCCCCGGAAAAAGATGCACCGCCTGAAAAAGGCATGAAGCGTTACCGTATTGAAGTAGGTTATAACCATAAAGTTAAACCTGGTAACATCGTCGGCGCTATCGCCAATGAAGCAGGTATCGACAGTCAACACATTGGACGCATCAATATTCATGATGACTACAGCCTGATTGATTTGCCCGAAGGTATGCCTAAAGCCATTTTCAATGACTTGAAAAAGGTCTGGGTATCGGGCCAACAATTAAAGATTTCCCATTTAGCAAAAGAAAGAAGTCCCGGGAAATCTGATAATCGCGACAAGGCTGAAGCAAGAAGACGAAAGCCGGCGAAAAAAACCAGCAGAAAGAAAGTACGAAAAAAATGACCCATAATGGTGTGATGGCCGGAACCACTCAATTAACCTGACAGAATTGTTTATTGATCGAAGCCTGTAGACTCAATCGGAAAGCATTCGCAGCTTTTCTGCATAGGTGCGAGCTGCCGCCTGATTCCCCGTATCACGATGGAACGCCACCAAGGCGTTCAGAATAACGGCGCTGATTGGATGTGCATTATGCGCTGCGGAAAAACTCATCATCTGCACAGCGCAAGCTCAGCAGGAACAGATTACCTCCTTGCGCCGGCGCGACTTGGCAATTGACCGCGTCATTGAATATATCCGCAGCCCCCGGGATTCGCGTCCGAGTTGGCTCAATTGTGTCGCATTGCCAGTGTTAGCGAACGAACCCTGCAATATGCGTTCAAGGAGCGTTACGGGATTACGCCCAATGTCTTTGTAAAAAAATGGAAACTGAACTCAGTTCGACGCCTTTTGCTACAAGCCGACCCGGCAGAGACGACTAACGCAGGCTAGTGACGGCCATCCGCCGAGTTTGGTATGACCGCAGGGGAATTGATTGCCGCACCCTTTATTGTTGGAGAGACGATAGGTGGGCCTCCGCTTGACCTCAACCTTTCGATTTCATCAAATCGAAATCCGGCATCAGATATCAATGCTTCAGTATCGCGGGTCAAATGACAATTTCCACACATAAAAATCCAAAAGGGTTGAAATAGCTTCTGCCACCGAATTAGTTTGGGCATATCGTTGGCGATGACGTGTTCCAGGAAAATAAATAGTCCACCTGGCTTTAAGACTCTCCTGATTTCCCTAAGCGTCTCTTCCGGGGAGTGAACAGAGCACAATACCATTGTAGAAACGACTGTATCAAAAGAATTGTCCGGGTATAGGAGCTTATCGGCGCTATATGCTTCGGCCCTTATCTTACCTGGATATTTTGTCAGATTGTTCTGAAGAATGGCCAACATATGAGGATCAGGTTCTGTCAACTCCAAATTTTCAACTGTTTCTGAGTAATACTGCAGATTAGCTCCAGTACCACTACCGATCGCCAGAACATTACCTTTAGCGCGAGACAACAAATCAGAACGCCAGGTCGACAGGCATGCTTTCTCCATCGCCACCATGGAGGCATCATAGAACTTTGCCATCATAAAAGATCGTACCGACATGGCCACCATCTCTCTTGCTCCTTGGCCTTACCTGGAAAACGGCAGGCTTGAAGCATGTTGATGCCATCCAACCCGGGCGAATGAGGTTTGAATTCGGGCATTGAATTCTCATTCGTAACGACCATAGCGAGGAACCGATCAGGCGGACCGCGGTATTGAACTCTAGTCCTGGCCGGACATATTTTCAATAGATGGCAAGCGTGGCGGAATTGCGAACTGTATGTCCATGGCCTCAGCCAGCTTCAATATTTCCAGAAGGATACGCTGGCGCTCGGTCTGTTCGACTTGATTGTCGGACACATCCAGCAAGAAATTGACGAGTACACACAGGCCATATTCTCCGAAATCATCAAACCTGATCCGGTACCACTTCTTGTAAGTATGGGGCTCATTTTCAATGAGACGTTTGATCGCATCGACGAATTGCTCGACTTTTTCAGCAGGCGTAGCGTAGCTGATGTGCAGAATTGTCCGTACGGCCCTGAGTTCCCGCATCGCCATATTATCGACGGTGCTGTTCACCAGATGGTTACTGGGAATCGAAACCAGGGAATTGTAGAAGGTACGTATGCGGGTACTGCGAAACCCGATGCTTTCAACGAACCCTTCTATGTTGTCAACCTTTATCCAGTGACCAACACGGAACGGTTTTTCGAACATGATCAGTAGCGAACCGAGCAGGTTGGCGAGGCTGTCTTTGGCCGCCAGTGCGACCGCTATACCACCGACACCCAGTCCGGCAATCACCGAGTAGGCCGGAATGCCGAGTTGCTGGGCACCGACCACCAGGATGGTAATGGACAGTATGGTAGCCACCAATCGCAGCCCCAGTCGGATCAGCTGACTGTCTATGCTGCCAGCCAGCATCTGCTGGGATGAAACCACGCTCTCTGCCAGAACGTGACTGCCCAGCCACACCGCCCAGGTCAAGGTGAGTGTAAAAATGGCCCACAATGACAGGGTGGCAACTTCCAGAACGTGGCCGCTGAGCCTCAGATTAGCCGCAAGTACATGGGCGACAATTGGGATCAGAATCAGCAGGGTGACTGCCCGTACCAGTCGAGACCACGGTATACGAAGCTCGGAAGCGGAACCGCGCCGTGCCCAGGCAGCCGCAGCCCGGCGAATGAGTAGGAACAGTCCGGTTGCAGCAAACAGCACAACCACCGTGCCGAACCAGCGCCACACCGGCTGGTCGAATATGATCACTTTTGCCCAGTCGGGCAGAGCCATCATCCATTTGTACGGTATAACCCTGCGCAGCCCCGCACCGCCGTATCGGTAGGTTTCGTACCAGCCGGCAGTTGCGTCCGGCTGATAGGGAAGATGCCTGATCCTGCGATAGAACTCGGGGAGGCGCTCTACCGTCTCGGGGGAAAACAGGTATTCACCGGCGCGTGGGCCCTGTTCGACACGCGCAATGGTAATTTCCGTGTCGGGCAGGGTCCAGCGTTTGAATTGCCTGGACTCCATCGCTGCGGCGTCCGGTATAGACTCGAAAGCGGGCAGTTC
>JBDNAP010000454.1:0-2814 GCA_039768325.1 Thiogranum sp. | reverse complement strand
GAGCAAGGCCTTTAGCGACGGCTTCTCTGACTCGGGTGATTTGAGAAAGATTGCCACATTGTTGACGATGTCGGTCTGCATGCCTTCCAGATAGGCAACAACATCGACTAAAGTCTTGTATTTCATGATCAGCTGATCGATCAGTCCACCGACGGCAAACATGGAAACATCGCGGTCCAGGTCGCGTATTTTTTCACGCACCCGGCGTGCTTCCTGCGGGACCGACTGCATTTTTTGTTGCAGGTCCTTGCTCACCACTTCGGTATCCCGCTTCAGCTGCTCCTGCTCCTCCTTGGGAAGCCGTGCGTATTCCTTGGGGCTGACGGCCTTGTCGTCGCGCAATGGCACAAAGGCAAGTCCGGTCGGCGTCTGGATAATACTTATGTTGCGTTCCCTGGCGCTTTTCTGGACTTCCTCAAATACTTTTTCCTGGTATTCGTTGAATTCCTCTTCGATGGCCTGGCGCCGGGTCCGGTAGTCTTCGCTCTCGAAAGCAGCCGGTATGACACTGTGGGCGTCTTCGATGATTTGTTCAATATCCCTGCGTAACTCATTGCCCTGTCCTGCCGGCATTCTCAGGTAGCGCGGCTGTTTCGCGTTGTCAAAATTGTTGACATAACACCAGTCATCCGCGGCCGGCTTTTTTGCGGCTTTTTGTCTGAGAATTCGCTGCACAGCACTGTGCCTGCCGGTGCCTTGCGGTCCCAGTATGAACAGGTTGAAGCCGCCGAGCTCTATTTCGGTGGCGAAATCGATGGCTTCCACGGCCCGCTCCTGGCCGGGTGTCTCTACCTGGTCCTCCAGCTCTGCGCTCGTATTGAAATCAAACAGTTCGGGATCGCAACGCTGATAGAGTTGTTCCGGTTGTAGTGGTTTTCCTGGTTGCACGGCGAGCCTTTACGCTTGTTGTTAGCGGCGCAGCTTGAAAAACTGCGATATTCTGCTGATACAACATAGTATCATTTTATTATCACCGAATTATATTGAGCCTAATCAACAGAATGGTGATTCCAATCCGGTGGGCTGATCCGGTTAAAATAGTTGGCTTTGTTAAGCATGAGAAATACAGGGGCCCCTAACATGAAGGTCGGCATTCCAAAAGAAATTAAGGAAAAGGAAAATCGTGTTGCCCTGACCCCCGCAGGCGCACAGACGCTCACACAGGCCGGTCACAGCGTGCGGGTGCAGGCCGGCGCCGGGACTGGCTCAGGTTTTGCTGATGAAGCGTACACACAGGCAGGTGCCCAACTGGTGTCTGCCGAGTCTGCCTGGAGGACAGACCTGGTACTTAAGGTCAAAGAACCGCTGGAACAGGAGTACGATCAGCTGCGCGATCAGATGCTGTTCACCTACTTTCATCTTTCCGGTGTCACCCCGACACTCAGCGATGCCCTGCTGGAACACGAGACCACAGCGATCGCCTATGAAACCGTGGAGGACGGTCAGGGAAAACTGCCACTGCTGGCACCCATGAGCGCGGTGGCCGGCAGCATGGCCGTGACCATGGGTAACTATTACCTCGCCCACTTCAATCACGGCAAAGGCATGCTGCTGTCACGCATATTCGATGAACGTTACGGCAAGGTGGTTATCATCGGCGACGGCGTCGTCGGCCGACACAGCGCGCGTGTTGCCGTTGCCATGGGCGCAGAGGTCTACCTGGTCGGCCGACATCGGGATCGGGCTCCGCAACTGCAAAAGGAAATCGCCAAAGATATACACTTCGTGCTATCCGAAGCGGACAACATAACCGCCCAGCTGCGCGATGCCGACCTGGTGGTCGGCGCGGTGCTGATTCGTGGTGCTCGCGCACCGCATGTCGTGACCGAAGCCATGGTGCAGAGCATGCAAGCGGGTTCGGTCATTGTAGACGTCAGTATCGACCAGGGCGGTTGTGTGGAGACCTCACACCCGACGACACACAGCGCACCTGTCTACGAAAAACACGGTGTCATTCACTACTGCGTGGCCAACATGCCTGGCGCCTACCCGAGGTTATCGACGATAACACTGACCAGTGCTACCCTGCCCTATGCCCTCAAGCTGGCCGACTACGGCCTCGATGCCCTCCGCACAGATCCGGACTTTGGCAAAGGCGTGAACACCTACGCCGGGCACATCAGCTGCAAGGCCGTTGCCGAGGCGCTGGGTCTCATGGACAGGTTCAGGGAGTTCGCCTGATGCCCGAACAGCCGCACACACGCCGCGTACTCATTATGGGCGCAGCAGGCCGCGACTTCCATAACTTCAATATGGTCTATCGCGATGACCCGACAAGCCGTGTGGTGGCGTTTACTGCAACCCAGATTCCGGAGATCGCCGGGCGCCGCTACCCTCCCTCACTCGCAGGCCCGCTTTACCGCGAAGGCATCCCGATCGTCCTCGAGTCGGAACTGGACTCGCTTTGCCGAAGGGAACGTATCGATCAAGTCGTTTTTGCCTACAGTGATGTCAGCCACGCGCGCGTCATGCACACGGCTTCCGTCGCACTGGGCGCAGGTTCTGATTTCCTGCTGCTGGGACCAGAGCGCACCATGCTACCGGCATCGGTACCGGTCATCGCTGTCTGTGCAGCAAGAACAGGCTGCGGCAAGTCGCAAACCGCACGCTGGCTGTCTCGAATACTGAAAGAACAGGACCTTCGGGTTGCGGTTATCCGCCATCCGATGCCCTATGGCGATCTTGAACGCCAGGCGGTGCAGCGTTTTGCCAGCCCCGCCGACCTCGACGCTGCCGACTGTACCATCGAGGAACGCGAAGAGTACGAACCACACCTGGCGCTGGGTAACATCGTGTACGCTGGTGTCGACTACG
>JBDNAP010000072.1:0-8138 GCA_039768325.1 Thiogranum sp. | reverse complement strand
TCCAGCATGGCACTCACGATGCCTCGGTTGATGAGCGCATCCGTGGCCAGCGGCAGATGGGGGCCATGCTGTTCGATCGCCGCCACTGGTAAAAAAGCCACAGTATGCTGCGGGTCGAGCCCCGCGAAGTCTAGAGTCGTGAGATTTTGCCAGTAGCCGCTGCGCACCGGTGCTGGCCTATTGATAATAGAGGCTATCAGATTGCTCTGTGAGCCAGGCCAACACCACAGCCAGGGCGCCGGGCACAGCCCCGAGCAGGACGAGATAGACAGGCTGCAGGCCCTGCTGCAGCAGCCCTGTGCCAGCGGGTAGGCGATGGCTGAGTGAGTCAGCGAAAAATATCAATAGCAGCGGTGTCAGGGCCCAGTGAGAAACATCTGTGAGCAGCATAAGTAGAAAAGCTAAGGCGAGTACAGCCATCCCCCCCCGAGTAGTCCCGCCGCACCGAACGGGTATCTAGGCCGCGGCCAGTTTAACAACATGAAGCCGCCGAATGCCGCAGCGACGGCGAAACTGAGTTCCGCGATGGAGAGCGAACCCGCAATAAAAGCCATGCCACCAAGGCTTAAAGCTGCAATGAGGAACATCACTGGTGCACTCGTGTCGTGGCCAGGCCGATTCGTAACTCGCAGAACAATCGTCAGGCCGGCAATGCAAATGGTGGCTAGCAGCCAGAGGCTTTTGTGGCCACCGAGCTGTGGCCAGGCCAGCCAGACGAACACCACCGTCATCCAGATCAACCCTGATACAATCGTTATGCGCAATGATGTCTGCCACAGGTCCAGAAGCGCCCCTAGGAGCAGACCGCCCGCTGCCAGGTAGAAAAATTTCTGCATGCCCGTATGCACCGGCCAGGCCGGTGAGCCAAGAATCAGCACGCTACTCGCGAGCAGCGCAACACCAACCGCGCCGCTCGTGATGTGCGTACCCCATCCGCTGCGGCCGCTCAGCCGCAGTACAACAGTCATCAGAAAAGCGCATGTGAAGGGAAGGATGCCACTGTGGACGGCGGGGTGTCCGATTTCCATAAGACGATTGCGTACCCTGGTGAAGGTGATGTGAGTCTATGCGTTGATCGAAGTATATACCCCTGTCGGAGCATACCGAAAGGTGCCCCCGGGGTGTGCCACTCATCCTGCATCACCTGCACCGTTCCATCCCATGCGCTGCTACGGTGTATCCGTTGGAACGCACCCCATTGAAGACTATCTCGAAACCGCTGTACATTATTTAAACAAATAATTTAAATGGTATAGAAGAGGTACTGACGGCGCAGCGAAGTCCTTGGTGGAATGCGGTCTTGGAACGCGTAACTGGCAGCATCCGGTAAAATCGCCTGGACCATGTCATCGTGTTGAATGAAAGTCATCTGAAACGTATCTGGCTCTTCCCCTGATCGGGTGGGTAGAATACGCTCGTAGGGCCGAATTCATTCGGCCAATTAATGATTGAAGCGGATTTGGTACAGAATATTGGCAACTACCCGCATTGGGACTATATCTGGATGACAGATTGAGTTGCAATGTGACCCGTCAAATGAATTCGACCCTTCGCCTAAAGCGCCTACTGTTGGTGCTGTGACACCTGTGTGAAGCTCTAAAATCGTCAATCAACATGAAACAGTACCTAGCCGACGCGTGCCAGGATCATCAATTGGTAGGGTTCCATTATCAGTTCCTGTGTTGCCGTGATTGTCTGGCCGGCATACAGATCCACCATTGTCTTGCGCATCCCCATCTGTCGCAGCCGCCTTGCCTCCAGACGCTGTTCGTTCTCACTGAAGTTGGCCAATATAAATACCACATTCTGGTCATTACTTCTGAAAAAACCGAAAACGTGCTTGTTGCCGGTTTCGCTGACCTCGGTGTCGGAGCGGGTGAAAGCGAGGTTCTGATGGCGAAGCTGTATCAGCCGCAGCAGGCTCTGATGAATGCGGCCGGGCACCGAACCGGCATCGCGGCGTTGTTCTGCACGTGCCCAATCGAAGTGGGTGCGGTGTAGCCAACGCGAATCGCCGATCTTGGCCGGGTCCGAATCGTAGCTGTAGTCGTTCAGCATGGCTATCTCATCACCGAGGTAGATGAGCGGAATTCCGCCCATGGTGATAATGATGCCGTGCAGAAGCACGGTGCGGCGGATTGAAAGTTCGAGTTCCTCGGTATTGTCTTCCTGCAGTGCCCGTTCAACACCTGTAAGCGACGCACACATGCCGGAGATCCTGGCTTCTCCCGTGTGCGGGTCTTCCTGAAACGGCATACCGCGCCCGAAACTGTTTTCGAAGCGCCCGGTGTAGTAACGGGTGAGAAAGCGCCTGTGTTCCAGCGGATCAAATCCCGCAGTCTGTAGATCGTCATCGGAAAAGGCCCAGCCAATATCGTCATGACAGCGTACGTAGTTCACCCAGGCACAGCCCTCCGGAATCGCAAACCGTCTCTGCATCGCTTGTTTAAGTACCCTGACGTCACGCGTGGCCAGCGCGTCCCACAGTAAGGCCATGAGCTGTGGGTTATAAGAAAGTGGACACTCCTCCAGGCTGATGTATTTGCGTACCTCGTCCGGATGCACAATGGCCTCAGATTTGAAAACCATGGCTGGCGCTGCGATACTGACGATCGCGTTGAAGGCCTGGATAATCCAGTGTGCCTCCGGCAGATTCTGGCAGTTGGTTCCGAGCCGTTTCCAGAGAAAGGCGACGGCATCGAGGCGCAGGATCTCAACACCCTGATTGGCCAGAAACAGCATTTCCTCCAGCATACCGTTGAAGACCTCTGGGTCCTCGTAGTTCAGGTCCCACTGGTAGGTGTGGAAGGTGGTCCATACCCATTTTTTTATGCTGGTCCGGTAAGTAAAGGCACCTGGGTGGTCTTCGGCGAACACCTCCGGCATACTGCGTTCATAGGCATTCGGCATTTCCCGGTCCGGAAACATGCGGTAATATGCCTGATAATGTTTTTCGCCGGCCAGCGCCCGCTTCGCCCACTCGTGCTCGTCCGAGGTGTGGTTGAATACGAAATCCAGTGTCAGTGAGATTCCATGGTGACGGAGTTCGGTGGCCAGTTGGGCCAGATCATCCATGGTGCCGAGCGCTGGATTGATTTCGCGGTAGCTGCTGACGGCGTAGCCGCCGTCGTTGTCACCCAAGGGCGCCTTGAACACGGGCATCAGGTGCAGGTAAGTGATACCCAGTTCTGTCAGATAGGGGATGCGATCACGCAGGGTTTTGAGGTCCCCGGCGAACAGATCGACATAGCACATCGCACCCACCATGCGATTCGACTGATACCAGTACGGATCCGCTTCACGCAGGGCATCCAGCGCCTTCAGCTCCGCCGAGCGTGCCAGCCACATTTCAGTCGCCGACGCAGCAATGCTCTCCAGGTGAAAGAAAAAGTCATAATGCCTCCCATACAGACTGTACAGGCACGAGAACAGGCGTGGGAAGTGAAGCCTGAACCGTTCCACATAGGCTTCCCATTCGGCAGGCTCCGTCTGTCCGTTAAAACGCGCCTCGATACGCGGCAGTAAGCGTCTCAGAGATTCCTCGCTATGCTCGGGCTGCCACTGTTTTTCTATGCTGTTATCAATGTTCATGACACTGCTGTGGAGTTCGTTTATCGTCGCGCGGGAGTCTGTGTCAGATAAATTCTCCCGTCAAGAAAGTGCGGGTTCAATACCCCTCGTTTGGTGACGAATACTGTCCCGAAAAAGGAACCTATCCGCGTACTCCGGGAAATCGCCCGCAACTATCAAGTATACGAGCACGCCCTGGCATCCTATAAATGTCGACGAAAGTGGCATCAGTCTACTTGTACGCCTGCATAACTTGCTGACTAATGTCGGGAATCAGAATCGGGGAGCGGTTCTGGCCAAACCTTTTCCTTGCCTTGTGGATTAATGTGTTGCCCGTGCTTTCAGTAATAATTACAGTCAGTTATAAAGCATTGAGTTGGGTTTGTCCACGGGAAACCAGGTGTTAGGTTCGAATGGGGTGCGATTATAAGTCGCATCGATTTTCGCCTCGGTACTTTTCGAAGGAATCCATTCCTGGCTCAATAGTAACATTTCACTGTTATTCAGGCCTGCAGAAACGTGATGTTGCCGAACAGGTATCAAGACGCAATTCGATACCAAGCCGATGCTTGATGGATTACCACGCCTCTCTGCGCTAAACCAACTGCCGTGGTTGCCAAACTCGTCGCTGCAGACTCTGATTCGATCGACTCAAACAATATCCTTGAGGAATAATAGCGGGACTAGAAATCTGTTGGATTCCACCATGACTCATCTCATTAAACTGCTCTGCAGGAAAACTCAACGGTCCGATCCTCATGAATTGGGCGCTTGAGCGGTACCGGCAGGCGAGTAAAGGCCATAGCCATTGCAAAGAGGCGATGGAGCGGGCCTGGTTCGATGAGCTGAGGTTACGCCGCTGGTTGAATAGCGACGATCAGGAGACTCTCAACCGACTCTTCGTCCACTTGCCGGAAGAGCAGTTTGCTAACCTGGCCAAGACGATAGGCGAACGTTGGAGCAACTGGAGTGGGAGCCTGGCGTACCATTCTGCACCGGTCCTGGCGCGATACCAACCGGATTTGGCCTGGCGGTGCTTTGCGGAACCATCGGGAGGACGCCACCGAGATATCGAATCCATCCTCAGCGTTATCCGCTCACTATCGGTACTGCCACGTGAAGAGGGGCTACAGCTCCTGAAGGCCATTGCCAAACAGGTTCTCACCTCAACTGAAGATAGTTTTACCCATAAACTCTTGTTGTCTGAACTCGTGTCAGCCAGCCTGGTGCTCGACAGGGTAGTGGCGCTGGAGGTTATTAAAGCCCAGCTGAAAGAGGTCAGCCGCGAGAGAGAATGGAACCAACTGCTTGATCAGGTGGCTCGGAGCTTTTTTGGGCACAGCGTCTACCGGCAATCGGCATCCGATATACGCAAAGGCGAGACCCAACAAAGTTTCCAGCAACTTGAAGCCTTATTCAGGGCAGATGCACCCTTGGGACAGCTTGATCAGTTAAGTCGAGAAAAAGCCAACCTGGATGATTTGATCAAGCTCGTAGACAGATTCCTCAACGAACAGGATCGCTCCGTCGCGCGGTTGATCACCGAGACAACGAGGTCGAAGCAATTTGCCGAACGAAGGGATACGGTGGCAATGCCGGGGGATGAGGTGGCGGCATTCCAATTGCTCGACCAGGCGCTTGAGTCGAAAGCACACTGGCGTTTTTTTTCTGACGGACGTGGTGAGCCCTGCCCAGCTGACGGCGCAGTTCGCTCAGTTATACAATGAACTGCTGCGCAGTCTTGGTAGGACGGACCGTGCAAGTTTGCATGCCTCGTTTCTTGGCGCAAGTAAGAAGGTGGGGCGCAATGATCCCTGTCCCTGCGGCAGCGGTAAGAAGTACAAAAAGTGCTGCCTTTAACACTGATCCTGACTGTAGCAGATGATACGTAGATCCAAGGACACGGCTCACCAGGATACGCCCCTCGAACGGTTGCAGGGGGCCGTTGAGCGAGTCACTTTCCACAGTGAGGAGAGCGGATTCTGTGTTTTGCGTGTCAAGGTTCGTGGTCAGCGCGATCTGGTGACCGTGGTGGGTACTGCAGCCGTTGTCACCGCAGGCGAGTATGTCGAATGTGAAGGCGGGTGGAACAACGATCGGCACCACGGGCTACAGTTCAAAGCTCGACAGCTTCGAGTCGTCCCACCGAGCACACTGGAAGGTATCGAAAAATACCTCGGTTCTGGAATGGTCAAAGGGATCGGTCCCCACTTCGCCAGGAAACTGGTCGGTGCATTTGGTGAAACGGTGTTCGACGTCATTGAACAGGATCCCGACAGGCTGCTCGAACTCGAAGGAATCGGTCCCAAACGCAAGGAACGCGTCACTGAGGCCTGGGCCGAACAGAAGGTGATCCGGGAGATCATGGTTTTTCTCCAGTCCCATGGTGTGGGTACGGCCAGAGCGGTTCGAATCTACAAGACCTATGGTGATCAGGCGGTCGAACGGGTGCGTGAAAACCCGTATCGGCTGGCACTCGATATTCACGGAGTCGGCTTCAAGACTGCCGATGCGATCGCTCAGCGCTTGGGTATTCCAAGCGATTCCCTGCTTCGAGCCCAGGCCGGTGTGCGCCACATGCTGCAAGAGATCTCGGGTCAGGGGCATTGCGCCTCATACCAACAGAAACTGGTGGAAACCACGGCCAAAATGCTGGAAGTATCCGAGCCGATCGTAGACACGGCAATCAAGGCCGAGATAGTTGCCGAAAACCTGATACAGGAAACGATTGAAGGAGAGATCGCACTCTTTCTCGCACCGCTGTATCGTTCAGAAAAGGGCGTCGCCTGGCACTTGGCAAGACTACAGGAGGGCAACCTACCCTGGGGTGAGATCGACACAGAGAAAGCCATTCCCTGGGTAGAGGAGCAGACCGGCCTGCAACTTTCCCCCTCACAACGCCGGGCGGTCTCCCTTTCGGTCAATGGTAAAGTGACTGTCATCACAGGTGGTCCGGGTGTAGGCAAGACTACCGTGGTGAACAGTATCCTTACGATCGTTCGGGCCAAGGGCGCCAATGTCAGGCTTTGTGCCCCGACGGGCAGGGCGGCCAAACGCTTGTCGGAATCGACCGGACTCGAAGCGAAGACGGTACACCGGGTGCTCGAGTTCGACCCCAAAACCCTGGGTTTCAAGCACGATCAGAACGAACCACTCGACGCTGACCTGCTAGTCATGGATGAGGCCTCGATGATGGATATCGTGCTGATGAACCAGCTGCTGCGCGCCGTCCCCGACCACGCGGCAGTCCTATTGGTAGGAGATGTAGACCAACTCCCATCGGTAGGGCCGGGGGCTGTTCTGGCCGATATTATCGCATCCAACGTGATTCCCACCGCCCGTCTCACAGAGATTTTCCGTCAAGCTGCCAGCTCCCGGATCATCGTCAATGCCCACCGAATCAACCAGGGGCTGCTGCCGGAAAAATCCCAAAAAACTGAACAGAGTGACTTCTATTTCATTCAAGGAGAGACACCTGAAGAGATACATGCCAAATTGATGCAGGTGGTCACGCAACGTATACCCGCCCATTTTGGTTTGCACCCCATCAACGATGTGCAAGTATTGACGCCCATGAACCGGGGTGGGCTCGGAGCCCGCTCGCTCAATATTGATCTGCAGGCGCGTCTCAATCCCGACGGCAATCCAAGAATCAACCGATTCGGGTGGACTTATGCACCCAACGACAAGGTCATTCAAACGGTGAACAACTACGACAAGGAGGTTTTTAACGGCGACATCGGGCGAGTGACGCGAATTGACGAGGAGGAGGGTTTGATAGGCATCGACTTTGATGGCCGGGTCGTTGAGTATGAATCAGGGGAGCTCGATGAGGTTTCGCTGGCCTATGCCACCAGCGTACACAAGAGTCAGGGCTCTGAATACCCGGCCGTGGTGATCCCGCTCGCCATGCAGCACTATATGCTCTTAGAGCGAAATCTGCTCTACACCGCGGTGACCCGGGGTAAGAAGCTGGTTGTGATCATTGGCCAGATGAAGGCATTGGCTATGGCGGTCAAGCGCATCGGTTCGATGAAGCGGCTAACCAATCTCCAACGTCGACTGCACACCCTTATGAGGAAAATCTGAATGCCGTTTGAGGTTGAACCTGCTGACTATGAAAAGACTGTGCTTTTTGAACTGCAGGGCGCATGGCGAAACCTGCGAGATGAGGTGGCTGAGCAAGCGGGATTTCCTGACTGGGATCGGGCGCTTTTTCATATCGATGAGGCAATGAGCGGGGAGTCGGTCAGAAACCTCCAACATATGCGCAAGAGATTGATGTTGCTGCGCAATCTTCTCGACTAGGATGGAATCCCGGTAACAGTAAAAGAAGACTTGGAGGTGGCAAATGATTTGATGAACGAAACGTTACACGCTCTCGAAGAGAATGAGATCAACTAAACAGTTGGCGCTGAAATTCATGCAAGCAGAGGTTGGCGGTATGGCAATGATAAAGATGCAAAGAGAGTAGAATTCTCTTGGGATGGTACATCCGAGTATGATTCTGTGTCTGGTAGAGGCTGGTTTGAAAT
Source organism: Thiogranum sp. (assembly GCA_039768325.1). Lineage (GTDB taxonomy): Bacteria > Pseudomonadota > Gammaproteobacteria > DSM-19610 > DSM-19610 > Thiogranum. The sequence continues at coordinate 33 of JBDNAP010000072.1, read as the reverse complement.
GACAGCAACCGACCAGATATATGGAAAGCTGTT
>JBDNAP010000453.1:0-2574 GCA_039768325.1 Thiogranum sp. | reverse complement strand
TGATGTTGGTCAATATACTGTAGCTGATCGGTACAGCGACATCGCGTGCACCGCGGATTGAGGCCTCGACCGGGCCCATGCCGCGCTGCCGGTATTCATAGATGTTCTCACCGGCGATAATTGCATCATCCACCACGATACCCAAGGCAATGATAAACGCGAACATGGAGACCATGTTGATCGATACTCCCAGGCCGGGCAGAAACAGGATGGCACCGAGAAAGGCCGTTGGAATACCCATGGTCACCCAGAAGGCGAGTTTTATTTCCAGGAATATGCCGAGCATCACCAGTACCAGCGCCAGGCCGATGAGACCATTGCGCGTCAACAACTCGAGGCGCTGCTGGTAGATCCTGCTCTGATCGATATTCACGGCCGTGTGGACGCCGGGCGGCAAGTCCGCTTCGAATGCATTCAGCGTCTGGCGGACATCTTCGGCGATGCCCAGCGGCGTCTGCTCGCCGACCCGATAAACGTCGAGGCTCACTGCAGGTTCACCGTTAAAACTGCGCACCCGGTCGACATCCTCGAAGGCATCACTCACCCGTGCAATGTCGCGCAGCCTCAGTACGGTACCATCACGCGAGGTAATCACCGGAATCTCACCGAATCCCTCAGCCCAGTCACGGCGCTGCTTGACGCGCAGCAGAATCTCGCCAGCGCTGGTCTTGATGCTGCCGCCAGGTATCTCTATGGCCGCGTTGTCGATGGTCCTGGCAATACCCTCCAGTGTCAGCCCGTAGCGGCGCAGGGTTTCACGACCGACTTCCACCCGTACTTCATAGTCGCGGACAGAGACCAGGTCGACCTGGGTAATCCCCGGTCGCTGCAACAGGCGATCGCGCAATTGTTCGGCCAGCTCGCGCAACCCCCACTCACCCGCGGCACCATATACAACGACGGCCTGCACCAGCCGCCTGTGCATGGCGAGATTGACTTCGGGCTCTTCCGCATCATCGGGAAACGTGGTAATGCGGTCGATCTCCTGCTTGATATCCTGGTTGGCCTTTTGTGTATCGGCGCCTTCTACCAGTTCGGCGATCACCAGCGCACGCCCCTCACTCGCCGTGGAACGTATTTCATCGATGCCCTCGACGCCATCGATTGCCTCTTCCACTGCCAGCACGATGCCCTGTTCTACCTCTTCAGGGCTGGCACCGGGATAGGCGACGCTGACGCGCACCTCGTCGAGCGCGAAATCGGGAAACACTTCCTTTTTGATCTGACCGGCCGTGAACAGGCCACCGACGAGCAGTACCAGCATCAGCAGATTCGGCGCGACGCGATTGTGCACCATCCAGGCAATCGGGCCGTGCAGTACGGGATCCACCGTGGCTTCTGCTGGCGGCTTCACCGACCGGTCTCGGTGCGGGTCGGCGAGGAGCCGCTGTCATCATCCTTCCTGCGCAGCGGCATGCCGGCGACCGGCGCAGCAAGATCTGTGACCACCAGATTTTCCCCGGCCCTGACACCGTCAGCGACGAAGACCTCGTCGTGCCCGCGAAACACGATATCCACCTGGCGAATCTCAAGCGCCGCGTCAGCACCCATGATCCACAGCCGGTCACCGTCACGCACATACTCGCGCGCTATGGTTGCGACCTGTTCAAGCGGCCGCCCCTCAATTTCAACACCCACATAACTGCCCATCAGCATGACCGGTTTGTCACTGTTTTCAGGCTTGAGCGTAAACGGGTCGTCCACCTCCACAATCAGGCGCGCCATACGGCCTTCTTCTTCAAGTTCGCCGGCCAGGCGGATAACACGTCCCTCGCGGTAGGCGCCTGTGCCCCAGGCAGCCGGGTTGCTGATACGCACCTGTGAACCCTCGCTAGCGCTACCGCGCGGAATGCTGATCCACCTCAACTGCATGACGGGTACGCTCACCTCTACCCAGCAGGTATCGGTCCCGACGAGGATGGCGAGTGTGTTGGCCGTGGTGACACGCGCACCGATATCCACTGCCTTGGACTCCACAATGGCATTGAACGGTGCACGGACACGAGTACGCTGCAGATCGAGTTTCGCCTTTTCCAGGCTCGCCCTGGCGAGCGCGAGCTGTGCACGGACGCTTTCCAGTTGCGGCTTGCGCAGCACCAGATCGCGGTCATCCTCCTGCATGGACTCGTTTAGAATCTCAAATTCCCGTTTGGCGATGGCCTGCTGCCCCTGTTCGAGTCTAAGGGTGCTCTGTGCCTGTGCGACCTCGCTTTCGCGCTGCAGTATGGCGAGTTCGTAGTCGCGGGGATCGACGCGCAGCAATTCATCGCCACTGCGAAACAGGCCACCGGGCTCCAGCTCGTCATTGACAAACACGATTTCTCCGCCGACCTGCGCCTGCAGTGTCACCGACTCAGCCGGTTCTACAGTGCCCATGGCATCGACGCGGGTGCGAGCATTCCCGATCACCACCGGCTGTGTTTCAACCAGGCGGGCCTGGCGTGGCGGTGGCTCGCGTTTCGCGCTCGGCCCGGACTGCATCAGGACCATGGCAGCAACGACACCGGCCAGCAGCACGATGACCGGCGCCAGTACCCCGAACCACCGGGTACGAGTTGCCGTGGGTTGCTGCCG
>JBDNAP010000071.1:0-11809 GCA_039768325.1 Thiogranum sp. | reverse complement strand
CTGGAGTTCCTGGCGGAGCATGTGGATGCCGGTGTATCACCCATGTGTGGCAACTCCATCTGTCAGGACCGGCGTTTTATGGCACGTCTGATGCCGCAGCTGGAGGAGTTTTTTCATTACCGCAACCTGGACGTCAGTACCCTAAAGGAATTGGGCAAACGCTGGGCACCGCAGGCAGTCGCAGGCTTCAGCAAGGACCCCAGTCACCTTGCCCTGGACGATACCAGGGATTCCATCAGGGAGCTGCAGTACTATCGCGAGCACCTGTTCAAACCTTTCCCGGCCTGAGAACAGACTATCCCGGCCGGGGCGTCTACCTGTGAAGAAAACAAAACCGCTATGGGCCGCGTAGTGCTTCGCCGGCTTTTTCGGCGTCAACAGCTTCTTTTGCCTGTGTTTTGTCAACCGCGCCATAGGCCTTCCTGTAATCGACACCTTCCGTACTGACCGCTTCCCCCATCTTTTCTTTATCGACGGAGTTAGTGGCCTTTTCTTTGTCTACGGAATCGTACAACTTCCCATAGTCAACGGCATTTGCAGCGGGCAGAAACAGCAGGCCGAGTAGCAGGGGAGGGAGCAATCGTTTATTCATGTCAGAACTCCTTGATTCTTTAGTGGACCGATACCGCCACGTGAACTAATCAGAGATCCCCTAAGCGTAGCGGTCAATAATTGCTTATTACTGTGCGCATGGTGCAACACACCGGAACTGTGGATATTGTAGGAAAAAACATCGGCGCAAGAAGTGGACGAAAGTCTTTTATGGGAATGGAGTGTCGTTATTCGACCGGTGTGTCAGTGCGATTACCCCACGCTGACCAGGAGCCCGGGTAACCCTTGATGCGCGGGTAAGCGAGCATTTTCAGCATAATGTAGGCCAGTGATGAGCGGTGGTGTGACTGACAGTAACAGATGATCTCCTTGTCACTGGTCAGTCCGCGTTGCGCCAGCATCGCATTGAGTTCTTCTGCCGGCTTCAGGCGTAGATTACGGCTCTGATCCATAGTGTCGGTCCAGTTCAGCAGACTGGCCCCCGGGATATGGCCACCGCGTTCGGCCATTCTCTTCTCCCCGCTGAATTCCTGCGGTGTTCGGCTATCGAGCAGCCCGAGGTCGGGTGCACCAAGCCGCGAGAGAATATACCCGGTATCGGCCACCGGGTCTTGCCGCCAGGCCACGCTGTAGCTGCCGGTGGCCGGTGTCGCTGCCTGCTGGCTGACTTGAAATCCCTCATTGACCCAGGCGAGCAGACCACCGTTCAGCAGAGAAAAGTCCTTGTGTCCGGCCACGTCCAGGGTCCACAGGAAACGACTGGCCCAGCCGCCGCCTTCGTCATCGTAGGTCACAACATGGGTGCCCGGACTGATGCCCAGTGATTCCAGAGATTGTCCGAAGCTCTGTGCATCGGGGAGCAGTCCGAATACGGGTCTGTCCACCCTCACGTAAGCCGCAGCTTCCACAAAGACGGCGCCGGGTACGTGAAACTGAGCGTATCTTTCGGGTTTGGTGATATGTACAACCACCAGGCGGTCGTGACCGAGCACGGTTTCCAGTTGTTCGGGTTCAACGATTAAAGGCAATAGACGATTGGACACGGGTTCCACTCCTGTTATTGAGTGATACAAACTAAACCGTGTCTTCAACAGCCGGCATGACGATGCAGAACCGTCGGCAGCAGGGATGCTGCCGTCGAGCCTACATGGAGATATTTACGGCGAGTTCTGCATCGTCATGCCGGCTGTTCAAGACACTCATTGGCGTTGCCGAGGTGAACATTGGATAGCCGACATACCCTTACGGGACACGCTGTGCCCCAGGGCACCCTCTCTTGCGGTGCAATTCACCTTGTGAATACCGCCCTGTACGCTCGATGGCAGCATCCCTGCTGCCGACGGTCCCGCAAGGGTATGCCGACTATCCAATGTTTTTATTTATCTCTGTATTAAATGGCGCTAAGTTGAGCCTGTTTAGCCCATTGCAGGGTCGAATTCATTCGACCAAGCACGTTACCATTCCATCTATCATCCCGGATATAGCCACAATGTGGGTAGCCGCCAACAGCTACTGGCCGAATAAATTCGACCCTACAGAGGAAGAGCCGCCTTAACTTAGTGCCATTCATCTCTGTAATAGTTTAGCCTTTACCTCAGCTGGCGAGCAGCTCGATCCAGTGTATCACCGGTATATCCGCTTTCGCTTGCAGGTGCAGAAGGCAGCCGATGTTTGCTGTTGCGATCAGTTCGGGGTCTTTTTCCTGCAGGCAATCAACTTTGTTGCTGCGCAATCGAGCGGAAAGATCCGCTTGTAGAATCGAGTAGGTGCCGGCTGATCCACAGCACAGATGTGAATCGCGTACCGGCACCAGCGTAAACCCCGTCTGTTGCAACAGGGACTCAACCACACCATCCAGTTTCTGGGCATGCTGAAGAGAACAGGGGGAATGAAATGCCACACGTTTTGACTTATGCGGTCTGAGGGTTGACAGATTCTCCCGGCTGAGAACTTCGCTGAGATCCCGTGTCATTGCGCTGATGCGTTTTGCGCGTTCCGCGTACTGCCTATCGTCCTGCAGCAGGTGCTGGTAGTCTTTGATCATAGGCGTACAGCCGGTGGCTGTTACGACAATGGCTTCGGCTCCCTGTTCTATGAGCGCCCACCAGGCATCGATATTTGTCCTGGCTCTTTGCCTGGCGCCTTCGCTGTCGGAAAGATGGTGCTGGAGGGCGCCGCAGCAGCCTGATTCAGCGACGCTTCGCAATTGTATGCCCAGCCGTTCAAAAACCTGGATGGCAAGCTGATTGATGTGGGGTGCCGCTGCCGGTTGTACACAGCCGTCGAGCAACAACATGCTGCGTGTTTGCGGGCGGGGAGTTGCAGCCGGTGCGTTGACAAGTGCCGGGATTCGTTTTTTGACACGCGCGGGTAACAAGGGCCTGAACAGGCGGGCTATGGACAGCAACAGTCTGACCCGGCTGCTTTCACTGAAGCTGTAGATTATCAACTTGCGATACAGGCGTCGCAGGAATGGGCGTGGCAACCGTTGTTCGACCAGTCCACGCCCAATGTCCAGGAGTTTGCTATATTCGACACCCGACGGGCAGGTAGTCTCGCAGGCGCGGCAGGTGAGGCAACGATCCAGATGTCGTTGCACACTGTGGCCCGCTACATCACCTTCCAGTAGCTGTTTGATCTGGTAAATGCGTCCGCGCGGCCCGTCCAGTTCGTCGCCCAGCAGCTGGTAGGTGGGACAGGTGGCATTACAGAATCCGCAATGTACGCAACTGCGCAGCACCCTGTCGGCTTCCCTGCCGAGCGGTGTATATCTGTACTGTTCTGCAATCCTGGTCTGCACTACTAGAGTCCTTTGTACATGCGGCCGGGATTGAGGATGCCGTTGGGATCGAGTGCCTGCTTCAAACGCCTGTGCAGATTGAACAAGGGGGCCGGCAGGGGGTGAAAGACGTCTGTTGTCTGGTCACCGTTTCTGAACAGGGTGGCCTGTCCGCCAACGCTGGCGGTCATGCTTCTGATCGTCTCGGCGGACTCACCGCTGGACAGCCAGCGTTGTCCACCCGCCCAGTCGATCAGCCACTCGCCCTGTATGGCCAGCGGCGGAGTGGCGGGTGGCACGGATAGCCGCCACAGGGCAGACTGACGCTGGAAAAAGTCATGCTGTTGATCACGGATAGATGTCCACCAGCCGGGCGGCTGTTCCAGCAGCTTGTCATCCAGCTGGTGTTGCGCCTGTCGTATACCGGTTTCGGTTCCGGACAATCGCAGGTAGAGGTGATTGTCATACCAGCAGGCTGCGGACAGGGGCAGGGGTTTTGCCATCCAATCCGAGAATCTCATTATCGCGTCCTGTTGCGAGCAGCGCTGTTGCACAGTGACTTCGCCTGCCGGTTTGGGCAGCACCTTAAGTGATATATCGGTTAGCAGTCCCAGTGTCCCCAGAGCGCCCGCCATCAGGCGCGAGACGTCATAACCGGCGACATTTTTCATCACTTGACCACCGAAACTGAGGATTTCGCCGCTACCGTTGATCAGGCCAACACCCAGAACAGAGTCACGAACCGAACCGGTGAAGGGCCGCCCCGGTCCGGACAGGCCGCTTGCAACGGCACCACCCAGCGTAGCCTGCGGCGAGAAATGCGGGGGCTCGAAAGCCAGCATCTGCCGATGCTGGTCGAGCAGATTTTCAATGTTCACCAGGGCTGTGCCGGCGCGTGCCCTGATCACCAGTTCCGAGGGTTCGTATTCCAGCACGCCGCTGTGCTGCGATACGTCGATTATCTCGCCTTCACACGGGCGCCCGTAAAAGCTTTTACTGTTGCCGCCGCGGATCGAGACAGGTGTTTTGCCGGCACAGGCGCTGGCTATCCGCTCGCGTAAGGGCTCTGTCAGGTCCTGCTGAATCACTAAAAACGTTCCAGTTCAGGGAAGGGCAGTTCGCCACCATGCACATGCATGCGCCCGAACTCGGCGCAGCGTGCCAGGGTAGGGACCGCCTTGCCGGGATTCAGCAGGCTCTGCGGGTCAAAAGCCTTCTTGATGGCATGGAACTGCCGCAGTTCATTCTCGTTGAACTGCACGCACATCTGATTGATCTTTTCCATGCCGACGCCGTGTTCGCCGGTGATGGTGCCGCCCACCGCAATGCACAGTTCCAGAATGCGGCCGCCGAATTCTTCGGTGCGTTCAAGTTCGCCGGGTTTGTTGGCGTCGTACAGAATCAGGGGATGCAGATTGCCATCACCGGCGTGGAATACATTGGCAACGGGTAGATCATACTCACTTGACCACTGGCTGATGGTCGATAGAACCTTGCCCAGGTGTTTGCGGGGAATGGTGCCATCCATGCAGTAATAATCGGGGGATATGCGGCCCACAGCGGGAAACGCGGCTTTGCGTCCGGCCCAGAATTTCTGGCGTTCCTGATCGTCCTGTGCCAGGCGCACATCTCTGGCACCCATGCCGGTCAACAGTTTGCGCACTTCGCCGATCAGGGTTTCGACCTCAGCCCGGGTGCCATCGAGTTCACACAGCAGAATGGCCGCCGCATCATCCGGGTAGCCGGCATGCACAAAATCCTCGGCAGCGCGAATCGCCAGACTGTCCATCATTTCCAGACCGGCGGGCAGAATACCGGCCGAAATGATTTCGGCGACGGCCTGACCGGCGGTCTCGACTGAATCGAACGCAGCGAGCAGCACTTGTGCCGTCTCGGGAACCGGCAGCAGCTTTACCGTGACTTCGACGATGACACCCAGCAGACCTTCGGAACCGGTCATCAGTGCGAGCAGATCGTATCCCGCACTGTCCAGCGCATGACTGCCGATGATCAGCAGTTCGCCATCCATGCAGACCACTTTGATTTCCGCGATATTGTGTACTGTGAGTCCGTACTTCAGGCAATGCACGCCGCCGGCATTTTCCGCCACATTGCCACCGATCGAGCAGGCGATCTGGGAGGAGGGGTCGGGAGCATAGTAAAGGCCATGTTCGGCAACGGCTTGTGAAATGGCCAGGTTGCGCACCCCGGGTTGAACCCGCGCCAGGCGGTTGTCCAGATCGATATCGAGAATGCTGTTGAACCTGGCCAGGCCGAGTAAAACACCATTGGCCAATGGCAGGGCCCCACCGGACAGGCCGGTACCGGCGCCGCGCGCGACGACCGGTACCTTGCGCTGATGGCAGCAGCGAAGAATCGACTGTACCTGCTGCACGGTTTCCGGCAGTAGTACCAGCCAGGGCACCTGATGGTAGGCCGATAGACCGTCGCATTCGTACGGGCGCAATTCCGAGTCCTCGCTCAGTATGCAGTGAGCGGGTAAGTCAAGCACTGCCAGGAAGTCCTCGCGGTTGGTGATGTCTGTTGTTTCTTCCATCAGGTAATTACCGACGGTGCTTCCCGCCGGGTGTGGTGACGAATGCGGGCAATTTCTTCGCTGATCCCGATCAGCTCTGACAGAGCGTCCTGAGCATCCAGTGACTGCCGTTCCGGGTCGGGTTCGTAACGTTCCAGATACAGTCGCAGGGTGGCGCCTTCGGTGCCGGTGCCGGACAAACGAAATACCATACGCGATCCATCGGTGAAGCCGATGCGGATACCCTGATGTTCACTGATGGAACCGTCGACCGGGTCGGTATAGGAAAAATCATCACTGAAGGCGACCTCATAGTCGCCGTAGCGTTTACCTGTCAGGGAGCCACTCGCTTTACGCAAAGCGTCCATCAACTGGCCGGCGCCATCGGCATTCACCGCTTCATAGTCATGACGCGAATAATAGTTGCGGCCAAAACTGCGCCAGTGACCGGCAATGATTTCCTGGACGGATTCCCGGCGTACAGCGAGCAGGTTGAGCCAGAACAACACAGCCCAGAGCCCATCCTTTTCCCGCACATGATCGGAGCCGGTGCCAAAGCTCTCTTCACCGCACAGCGTGGCTTTTCCGGCATCCAGCAGGTTGCCGAAAAACTTCCAGCCGGTTGGGGTCTCGAATAATTCGATGCCCAGCCGATCGGCAACACGGTCTGCGGCCTGCGATGTCGGCATGGAACGGGCGATGCCGGCCAGACCCCGGCGGTATCCCGGTGTCAGGTGGGCATTGGCCGCTAATACCGCGAGACTGTCACTGGGTGTAATAAAGCATCTGTGACCAAGTATCATATTGCGGTCACCATCACCATCGGACGCCGCGCCAAAGTCGGGTGCATTGGCGGCGAACAGAACATCCACCAGCTGTTTCGCATACACCAGGTTGGGGTCCGGGTGTCCGCCACCGAAATCCTCCCTGGGTTCGGCATTCATGAGCGCTTCCGGTGTGACTCCCAGCCGGTTCTCGAATATTTCAACCGCGTAGGGGCCGGTGACGGCATGCATGGCATCGAAGCGCATGTTGAAAAGCCCCGAGTTGATGAGGCCGTGAATACGGTCGAAATCGAACAGATGTTGCATGAGTTCGGCGTAATCCGCTACCGGATCGATAATCTCGACAGACATGGAGCCAAGCTGTTGTTCACCGGGATTATCCAGGTCCAGTTCGCCACAGTCGGCGATACGGTAATGCCGGATCTGCTGGCTCTTCTCGTAAATCGCCTCAGTGATTTTTTCCGGTGCAGGTCCGCCATTGCCGATGTTGTACTTGATACCGAAGTCACCGTCGGGCCCGGCCGGATTATGGCTGGCAGAAAGCACAATGCCACCGAAGGCCTGGTATTTACGGATAATGCAGGACACTGCGGGTGTGGAAAGCAGGCCGCCGCGCCCGACCAGAACACGCCCGATACCGTTGGCCGCCGCCATGCGTATTATGACTTGCACTGCATGCCGGTTGTAGTAGCGGCCGTCACCACCCACCACCAGCGTTTTACCCTGATAACCCTCAAGGCTGTCGAATATCGACTGTACAAAATTTTCCAGATAGTTTTCCTGCTGGAACACCGGAACTTTTTTTCGCAAACCGGAGGTGCCCGGTCGCTGGTCGAGGTAGGGTTGCGTATTGACTTCAATGTTGTTCATTGTGGCAACGATCCTGTTGTGTGGGTTCTTTGATGCGGTTTGTCAAGCATTAAGCTTACATAGTCTGCAGCCGATAGAGGCCTTAAATAGACTCTGGTCTTGAACGAAGCAGCATTTTACTATGTTAAACTCTGTCTATGCGTTATACGAGTAAACAGCAAATACTTCATCCAGGTGTGCGGGCACGTGACTTGCCGGCGCTCATGGAACTTTATGAGCTAAACTATATTCAGTTAAGGCGGCTGGTACCTGATCTGGATGCTGTACAGGACCACAGCACTTCTACAGTTAAAGGTACGCTGGATTTGCATCTGACTGTTCGAGAGCGCTGTCGGTATACATCGACCCTGCAGCTTACCTATCAGTTTGCAGATAACGGTGGTTATTTTCCAGCACCTGATGTTGTGGTGCGCATGTACCATGACGCACAGATGGCAGAAGTTATTTCGCGCGGAGGCCGGCCGGGTCGTCGCTGTGCCGAATATGACCGTTTCCGGAATCAGTATTCCATAGAAATCAAATGGCAGGCGAATCGTTTCCTGCACAAGTGGCTGGGCTATTGTCTTCATCAGGGGCACGCTTTCTCACCGGCCCGGGAACAGCTCAGTGAAGCCCTGCAACTGATTGAAAATGAACGGGCACTCAGTTTCGAATCCTGATTGAGCAGAGATTTCCCGATAATACTTGACTAAAGTGCAGGGTTTATTTATGGTGGGCGGCAGTCGCAGTTGAAGCAGGTTGCCAGATGAGACTTTCCACGAAAGGTCGTTACGCCGTTACGGCTATGATGGATTTAGCCATCCACGAACCCGGTGGGCCGGTGACGCTGGCGGATATTTCGCACTGCCAGAGTATTTCTCTGTCGTATCTCGAGCAGTTGTTCTCCAAATTACGTAAGGATAATCTGGTGCGCGGAGTGCGTGGGCCAGGCGGCGGTTATCGCTTAGCCAGGCCGGCCGGTGAAATCACCATCGCTTCCATTATTGCTGCAGTAGACGAGAAAGTGGATGCCACCTGTGGTGGGGATTCCAACTGCGAAGACGAGGATTCCTGCCTGACGCACGAACTGTGGTGCGGATTGTCAAAAAGAATATATAGTTTCCTGGATAGTATTTCGCTGGAAGAGTTCCTTAGCCGGCCCTCGGTACAGGAGGTCATTCGCCGTCAGGATTCGAACAACAACCGTGCCGGACTGCCTCCGGTGACGGTTGCTTAGGGACCTGTACGAACGCCTGAGTTCGACAGGCTGCCAAGACAAAAACGCGAAAAAAAGCCGGAAACGTTCTGGTTTTGTGAAGCGATTCATGGAGGAACAGTGAGTCGTTCACAGAAGCCTTGACCTGATTCACGCATACTGAAACCGTCAAATAGCGTTGGTTTTAACGAATCAGGAGTAAGGACGATGTTTCAGTATATTTTAATTCTGTTCGCAGTATTGGCGGTTGTCGGTGTAAGCTCACTGGAATCGCTGCTTTCTACCGGCCCCGCAATGGAATACCTGGTGGCTTTCGGGGTTGCACTGCTGCTCAAACCCTGGCTTGAAAGTCACTTCGGATAAGGATATTCCACAGCCTGCCAGATCGGCCGCAACCGGATCAGCTGTGTTTGCACCAAACCAGCGTTCGGTTGTTGGCCGGCATTTCATAGTCTTCCTTCAATAGCAGGCCGGTTTTTCCGGCCAGTGTCTGTAAAGCTTCGAAATCCCTCACCCCGCTAAGCGGGTCGCGTTGTTTGAGCCATTGGTCAAAGCGCGCATTGCTTTCGCTGGTATAGCGTCCGCCGTAGTTAAACGGACCGTACAAGCAGAATACTCCGCCGGTTTCCAGTACCTGGCCAACACCTGTAAACAAACATTCAACTTCCGACCAGCACATGATGTGTGCAGTATTGGCACTGAATACCGCGTCATAGCCGGTGGTGGGCCATACATCCTTGCAGACATCGAGGACAAGGGGTGGCAGCGCGTTAGCCGCATCGCTATCGTTCAGCCAGGCCCGGATCCCGGCATGGCTCTCAACAACATCGCTGGTTTGCCAGATCAGTGCGGGGAATTCCGGTGCAAAATAGACAGCGTGTTGGCCTGTGCCGCTGCCGATCTCCAGCAGGCGTGATTTTCCGGCCAGTTCAAGATGCAGTACCTCAAGTATCGGTGCGCGATTCTGCTCGCAGGATTCGGAAAAGGTTTTCATACGCCTGCCGCACAGCGCTGTTCCAGTACCATGGTTATTTCCTCGTCGGTCAGTACGATTGGATTGGTCTTCATACTGCTGCCGCGTGAATGTGCAACGATGTGGGGGAAGTCGGCGGCTGTAATACCGTATTCATCCAGGGTCGGCAATTGCAGCCGTTGTGTCCAGTCATCCAGCAGCTTGAGCAGTTCTTCCCAGGCCTGTTCCGGGGTGGCGAAGTGCCGCTGGCAGAGTAATTCTGAAAGCTTTGTGTATTTATCCAGTGCCGGATTTTCCGGTTCTCTCGACAGCATGGCGTCGATGTTGATACGGGTTGCCGCAGCAACCAGTGTGCCGCATACCACGCCGTGTGGAATGGGAAAGAAGGCACCCAGGGGTGAAGCCAGGCCGTGCACCGAACCCAGTCCGGTCTGTGCCAGCGTGATACCGGACAGCAACGCTGCATAGGCCATGGCGCAACGTGCAGCCGACTGATCACCGCTACCTTCATACCAGGGCAGCAGGCCATCGCGGGCGGCTTCCAGTCCGCTGCAGGCGAGAGCGTCAGTCACCGGGTTGGCGCGGCATGACACATAGGATTCCAGCAGTTGCGTCAGTGCGTCCATGCCGTCAGCGGCAACCAGCTGCGGCGGGCAGCTGGCCAGCAGATCGGGGTCAAGTACTGCGTATTCGGGTACCAGTTGTTCATCGCGGAACGATTTTTTGAAGCCATCCTTGCCGGCGATACTGAGTACCGCATTTCTGGTCGCTTCACTGCCGGTGCCAGCGGTGGTGGGGACCGCGATAAAAGCAACCGCCGGGCCCCGGTATTTTTTCTCGACACCGACGCCCTCCAGATAGTCCATAACCGGTTCACCCACGCGCAGCAGGCCGGCAATTGCCTTGGCTGCATCCAGCACACTGCCTCCACCGATACCAACGACGAGGTCAATATTGCTGCCCTGGTGTGCTGCAACTGCTTCATCAACCATCTGCGGTGAAGGTTCGCCGCTGATGGAAAGCGTATGCCACTCAAACCCCGCGACCCTCAGGCTTTGTTCGATATTCGCCCAGACACCGGACTGCCGCAGGGATTTGGCCCCGGTCACCAACAGGATGGTATTACCGTAAAGTGCGGCCAGGGCGGGCAGCCTGTTTATACCGCCCGGGCCGAATTCGATGCGTGGAAAACGGGCAATGGAAAAGGTCTTTATCATGGTCAATCGAAATTTGGCAGCAAACCGGTAAAGGGAATGCCCTGACGCGGTTCAGTCATCCAGTCGGCGACTGTTTCACGCCAACGTTTGTAATGCCCGGTTTCCTTGTGGGCGGCGGCATCCTGCGCCGAGCGGTAGGCTTCATAAAGTATAAAATAATTGGGGTCTTCCGGTGATTGCAGGACATCGAAGCGCAGATTACCGGGTTCCTGGATGGATGCCTCATGGTTGGCGCGTGATGCGGCGATGAAAGCCTCGGTATTTTCCGGGGTTACGTGGATGTGGACGAGGGTAACGTGCATGGCGAAGTCCTTGTGTGATGATGAATCCGGGCTAGTGACGAAGTACATTAGGTATCCAGCACCGTTTCGCTGTTTTTCCGCTCGGCGGGTATTTGCAGCCATTCCGTCCATTGCGTAAAGATAGCCGGGTCGAGAGCTGCCGCTGATGAACGTGGCCGCAGTGTCGGTGAAAATACCGGTTCACCTTCCAGTGTAACGGCTGAACCGCCGGCTTCCAGCAAAATCAGGCTGCCTGCCGCATAATCCCAGAGTTTCTGTCGCCCGTGCAGGTACACGTGGCAGCGTCCTGCAGCCAGCCAGCACCAGTCCAGGGCCACAGCACCAAAACTGCGTTGTGATTTGTATGGGGGGTTGGCGGCCAGGCGGCTGGCAAGTTCACCTGACAGGCGCTTTAAATCAATGAGCGCCATGCCCTCTGCAAGCGGAGTCGATAATTGTTGTCCTGGCAAACGCCGGCCGTTCAGCCAGGCGCCCTGTGCCCTGACTGCTGCAAAGCACTCTCTGCGGCTGGGGTCGTAGACGACGCCCATTTCGATTTGATTGTTGCGCAGCAGGGCGACGGAGACGGCGTAGTAGGGTACGCCGATGGAAAAGTTGCTG
>JBDNAP010000452.1:0-4613 GCA_039768325.1 Thiogranum sp. | reverse complement strand
CTACGCAATTCACCTTGTACCCCAGGGCACCCTCTCTTGCTACGCAATTCACCTTGTACCCCAGGGCACCCTCTCTTGCTACGCAATTCACCTTGTAAATACGTCCCTGTACGCTCGACGGCCGCATCCCTCGGCGATTGCTCCTGCATGGCCCTACCTTCACCCATCCCTGGGCTCGTGCGGTCGACGGTACCGGAAGGCCATATCGGCTAACTTCCGTACGACCGTGGTCATGGAATTCTGACCTTGCGCGCCGTTTTTCTTGACCTGGAAAGCCTGAATCCGCAGGATCTGGACCTGCAAGCACTGCAGGGATGCGTACAAGACTGGCAGCTACATCATCACACTGAGCCCGAGCAGGTCGACGAGCGCATTGCTCATGCCCGCATCATTGTCAGCAACAAGGTTCGTATCACACGGGAACATATCCAGGCAGCGCCTGAACTTCGCTTGATCTGTGTAGCTGCGACCGGCACCAACAATATCGATCTGGACGCAGCCAGTGATGCCGGTGTGATTGTCAGCAATGCACGCAACTACGCCACCGCTTCGGTGGTCGAGCACGTCTATTCCCTGCTACTCACCCTGGTTCGGCAACTGGACAGCTACCGTAAAAAGGTCAAGGCAGGCGACTGGTCACGGAGCCCGAACTTCTGCCTGTTCGACGAGAGCATAGAAGAACTAGCAGGAAAAACGCTGGGCATAATCGGATTTGGCGTACTGGGCCAGGCAGTCGCAAAACTTGCAAGGAGTTTTTCAATGCACGTGCAAATCGCCCAGCGTTTACACGGATCTCCCCTGCCCGGGCGCACCCCCTTTGACCAGCTGCTTGAAACATCCGACATCGTCAGCCTGCACTGTCCGTTATCGGCGCAAACGCAAGGCCTCATCGGCGAACCGCAATTTCGGCGGATGAAAAACACCGCCATCCTGATCAACACGGCCCGTGGGGGTATCGTCAATGAGAAGATCCTGGTCCGCGCGCTGCAACAAGGCTGGATCTCAGCTGCCGGTGTTGACGTCGTGGCGCAGGAGCCCCCCGAGGCATCCAACCCGCTACTGCAGTATTCCTCACCGCGACTCATCGTAACACCACATGTCGCCTGGGCAAGCAGAGCTGCCAGGCAGCGACTGCTAACCGAAATCGTGGAGAATATTCAGGCTTTTCTGCACGGGAGCCCTCGCAATACGGTCTGCTAACCCGCATTTCTCACGGGGCGGCGTGTGAGACACAGACGGTATTTAATGTATGAAGAACTTTATCGACAAACAAGAAACAGGGTGTTTTCAGGACAAGCCTATCCTGGCCCTGGCTTGTTAACACGACACTAGTGTCGCGGTCTTCGCATCCGCCAGACTCCCCTGGGCTTGGCCAGATTCACTTTCAGGCTGCGTCCTTCGAGCTCGACACCATCGGTTGCGCTGATCGCGGTCTCGGCACTGTCATCGTCCATTTCGACAAAAGCGAAACCTCTGGGTTTCCCTGTATAACGATCGTTAACCAGCTTGACCGATTTGACATCGCCGTGTGCCGAAAACAACTCTCGTAACCGGTCAGATGTAATATCGAAAGATATATTTCCCACATAGATCGATTTCATTTTTATTCCCAACCTCCTTTTTGGCTTTCCGACGCTGGACCTGAGAAGCATTCCTGCTGCAACCGGAATCAGGCCGCGCTACTGACAGATCAAAGTATAGCCTATGAAAACCGGCGGCAGACCTGTAAGGCTGTTCAGCCCAACACGATCACCGGTATACTTAGAGTTCAAACAAATGGAGAGGTATTCATGGCAAGTGGAATAGACTTGAGTTGGGCCTGGGTAATCGGTTTGGTTTCCTTCGCCTGTGGCATCGCATGCGGAATCGGCATTGCTTACCTGATGCCGGGAAACCGTCGGCGCGCGCAGGAGCTACAGGAAAAGCTCAAAGGCCTGCAACAGGAATTTGACAGCTACCACGGCCAGGTCGGCCAGCATTTTCTGAGAACCTCGGAACTGGTTCAGAAGATGACAGAAAGTTACCGCGACGTTTATGAGCACCTGTCAACGGGCTCCCAGGCTCTGTGTCAGACACCGGTCAACACCCCCCGCCTGGACATCCCCGAACATCCAATGCTGGAGGCCGAAACACAAACCGAGGCCGCCGACGAGAAAACCATGTCAGCACTAGATGGCCGGACTGACGGACTGGATGAGCGGGAAGCAGACGCTTATCTCGGTGATGCACCACGCGTACCGGAGCTTGATAGCGAAAACGGGAAAAGCCGCAGCAGCAGCCCCACACCTTGAAGGAGTCTAGTCCCCCTGCACGGTCACTGAAATTCGCCTTTGGTGGGGGATGAGACGATGTTCCCACAGATAAATTCCTTGCCATATTCCCAGATCACATCGGCCAGACGAAACCGGGATACTGAGAGAATTTGACGTCAGAATGCTGCGCACGTGGGCCGGCATGTCGTCGGGGCCCTCGTCAATATGCCGGAATACGGGGTCACCATCCGGCACCAACCTGGCCATAAAACGCTCCAGGTCAGCCTGAACCTCCGGATCGGCGTTTTCACACAGCACCAGTGAAGCACTGGTATGGTGCAAAAATATCAGGCTGATACCGGTATGGATACCGGATTCCTGCAGCCGCTCCTCGACATCCCGCTTGATCGGGTATATTCCCCGGCCTCCTGTCGCAATCTGGAATGATGACTGATAAACCATTTGCCTCGTCCTTTGTTCACAGCTTTCAGGTATAATTCCCGTTTTTTCACCCACGAGAATGTGTTGTGATCGAACGCCTGCGTAATATTGCCATAATTGCTCACGTTGACCATGGGAAAACCACCCTGGTTGACCAGCTACTGTCCCAGTCCGGCACCCTCGATGAGCGGGCCGCCGCTCCCGAGCGCATCATGGACTCCAATGACCTGGAGCGCGAACGCGGTATCACCATTCTTTCGAAAAACACCGCCATCCAATGGCGGGACTATCGTATCAATATTGTGGATACCCCCGGCCACGCCGACTTTGGCGGCGAAGTGGAGCGCGTGCTGTCCATGGTGGATTCCGTGCTACTACTGGTGGACGCCGTCGAAGGACCGATGCCACAAACACGTTTTGTCACCCAGAAGGCCTTGCAGCAGGGACTCCACCCTATTGTCGTCATCAACAAGGTTGATCGGCCCGGTGCACGGCCTGACTGGGTGCTGGACCAGACCTTTGATCTGTTTGATCGCCTCGGTGCAAGCGATGAACAACTGGATTTCCCGGTTATATACGCTTCCGGGCTGCAGGGTTTTGCCAGTACCGATGCCGAAATCCGCACTGGCGATATGACGCCGCTGTTCCAGATTATTGTCGACGAGGTACCGGCGCCCGCTGTTGATGCCGACGGCCCATTCCAGATGCAGGTCAGCGCTCTGGATTACAACAGCTATGTCGGTGTTATCGGCATTGGCCGTATCAAGCGTGGCCGCATAAGTACAAATACCATGATCACTATCGTGGACCATACCGGTAAACAGCGCAACGCACGCATGCTGCAATTATTCGGATTCCTGGGGCTGGAACGCGTTGCAGTACCGCAAGCGCAGGCTGGTGACATTATCGCGTTTACCGGCATCGATGGGCTGGGAATTTCCGATACGCTTTGCGATCCGAACGCGGTTGAGCCGCTGGCGGCGTTAGTCGTCGACGAACCCACTGTGAGCATGACTTTCCAGGTCAACAATTCTCCTTTTGCCGGGCGCGAAGGAAAATATGTCACCTCCCGACAGATCAGGGAGCGCCTGGACAGGGAACTGGTGCACAACGTCGCATTGCGCGTTGACAACACCAGCGACCCGGATAAATTCAAAGTCTCCGGCCGTGGTGAATTGCACCTGTCAATACTGATCGAAAATATGCGCCGTGAAGGCTACGAACTCGGTGTGTCCCGGCCCGAAGTCATCAACCGTGAAATTGATGGCGAATGGCAGGAGCCCTACGAACAACTCACCGTCGATGTCGAGGAACAGCATCAGGGAGCCGTGATGGAAAAACTGGGTGAGCGTGGTGGCGATCTGCAGAATATGTTGCCGGATGGCAACGGCCGCGTCCGCCTCGACTACATCATCCCTTCACGTGGCCTGATCGGTTTCCGCACAGAGTATCTGACCGCCACCCAGGGAAGTGGTCTGCTTTACAATGTATTCGATCACTATGCGGTAGTGAAAAAAGGTGAATTCGGGAAACGCATCAACGGCGTCCTGATTGCCAATGGTTCGGGTAAAGCACTCGGCTATGCACTCTTCAACCTGCAGGGTCGCGGCCGCCTGTTTATCGATCCGGGTGACGCTGTCTACGAAGGCATGGTAATCGGCATTCACTCACGTAACAATGACCTGGTGGTCAATCCGCTCAAGGCCAAGCAGCTAACGAATGTGCGGGCCGCGGGCACCGACGAAAACATCCTGCTTACACCGCCCATCCGCTTTTCACTGGAACAGGCACTGGAATTCATCGACGACGACGAACTGGTCGAAGTCACGCCGGAGTCCATCCGCATCCGCAAGAAATTCCTGACAGAGACGGACCGCAAGCGCAATTCCCGCCAGGCAAAAGCCAGCTAGCCCGGGGGTG
>JBDNAP010000451.1:0-7507 GCA_039768325.1 Thiogranum sp. | reverse complement strand
GGCGATTGACGAATTCCTGATGGGATCGTCTGAATTGCCTCGCTAACGCTGGTTAGTCTCGGCATCGATTTATTGATATTGAGCACGTAAGTTAGCCGACATAAGCTTGAGGGCCCGTCGGCCGCATGGACGCGGCCGTCGAGCGTACAGGGATGTATTCACAGCGTGTCCCGCAAGCTTATGTCGGCTAACTTACATTTCTCACCACCAGGGGGACACGTCATTTGGATGCCAACAGCTGCCGCAACAAAACCTATGGTGTTTTAAGAACTATCCGGGTTTAATACTGACTTATGAGCGAACTGAAAAACGACCGCCTGCTGCGCGCACTGCTACGCCAACCGGTAGACGTCACACCTGTATGGATGATGCGCCAGGCCGGTCGTTACCTGCCGGAATACCGCGAAACCAGGAAAAAAGCAGGTAGCTTCATGAAGCTTTGCACCAACCCGGAGCTGGCCTGTGAAGTCACCCTGCAACCGCTGGAACGCTTTCCACTGGACGCCGCGATCCTGTTTTCGGATATCCTCACTGTTCCGGACGCCATGGGACTGGACCTGTATTTCGCCGAGGGTGAAGGCCCGCGTTTCAAGAACCCACTGCGTGACGAGAAGCAGATTCAGGCCCTCGGTGTCCCTGACCCGGAAGCTGAACTTCGTTACGTAATGGATGCCGTGCGCACCATTCGTCGTGAACTTAACGGCCGAGTTCCTCTGATCGGCTTCTCCGGCAGTCCGTGGACCTTGGCGACTTACATGGTAGAGGGCGCTTCCAGTAAAGATTTTCGCATCATCAAGGCCATGATGTACGAACGCCCTGAGCTGCTGGATCAGCTGCTGACGACTGTCGCCGAGTCGGTAACACTGTATCTCAATGCACAGATAGAAGCCGGTGCCCAGACCGTAATGATTTTCGATACCTGGGGTGGCGCACTGACCCCTGCTGATTACTGCCGTTTTTCACTGAAACCCATGGAACGCATCATCCATTCGCTGATACGCGAAAACGATGGCCGCAAAGTACCGGTTATACTGTTTACCAAAAATGGCGGCCAGTGGCTGGAAGCCATGACCGATACCGGCGCCGATGCACTGGGTCTGGACTGGACCACCGATCTGGCAGATGCCCGCCGCCGCGTCGGCAATCGGGTCGCATTACAGGGCAATCTGGATCCATCCGTGCTATATGCCTCACCTCAGCATATCCGTGAACAAGTCGCCAAAGTGCTGGCCAGTTTCGGTAAAGGCGATGGCCACGTGTTCAATCTGGGACACGGCATACACCCCGGCATACCCCCGGAACACGCGGCTGCCATGGTCGAGGCAGTCCATCAGCTAAGCCTGCCTTATCACCAATAAACTGCACCACAGTGCTGGCTGGCCTGTTTCTGATTTGTAACAACTCCGCTATGGCGAGAATTCAAGCGACACAGGATCACATGCCGTGCCTGGTGGCATTCAGCGTCTCTCGCTCAACAACGCGTCAATCATAGCTTGCGCCTGTGAGAGGTAGCCACCGCCGAAGAGATTATAATGGTTGAGAACGTGGTACAGGTTGTACAGTTTTTTACGGGTTGCATAGCCTGCCTCCAGCGGCCATGACTGCCTGTATGCCGCGTAAAAGTTAGGGCTGAAACCACCAAATAGTTCGGTCATCGCGAGATCTGCTTCCCGATCACCGTAGTAGACCGCCGGATCGAATATTGTCGGTTCTCCTGCAAGTGTGAAAGCGTAGTTTCCTGACCAAAGGTCACCATGTAACAGGGAAGGCTCCGGTTCATACCCGTCCATGAAATCCGCCAGGCATTCGATCAGGCGGTAACCCTGCTCCTTGGAACGGCTACCCGCACCGCGCGCAACGGCGAGATCGAGTTGAAATCTCAACCTGTGCTCCGCAAAGAAGATTAACCAGTCAGCTTCATGCCGGTTGTGTTGCTTGGTCGAACCAATGGTGTTGTCACGATACCAGCCAAACTGGTCGGAGGTGATCCGATGCATTGCCGCCAGCCCTTCCCCCAGCGCAGCCGATGATCCTGAACCACCCAACTCCAGGAATTCGAGCACCAGGAAAGCCTGTTGCCCTGCAAGACCCCAGGCGAGCGGATTGGGCACACGTAACGATTCCGACTGCTGTAACTCCTCCAGGCCTTCAGCCTCCGCGGTGAACATGTCCAGGCCATCGGCGGTATTTACTTTTGCAAAGAATGGTCCCTTATTTGACTCAACACGGAAGGTCTGATTGATGCTGCCGCCGCCAACAGTGCTGGGCGCGTCCAGACGCACGCTGCTACCCAGAGTTGCTGAAAGCGACTGCTCGACCTCTTGCCAGAAAGTCATGTTTTCTTACCTTTGCAGGGGAGTGAAGGGAGAAGGGGTGAAACCCTTCACATTTTCAGGCGTTCGTGCATAAGACTGCGGCGCGGGAAATGGGCTTTGAGAAACTCCATCTGGTCAGCCAAAACGCGTTTACCCTGCAGATAGATGTACTCCGCATGCGTCGGCAGAAACGGTACCGCCATCAATTCCATTCCAGCCTCTTCAGGCCGGCGACCGGCCTTGTGGTTGTTGCAGCGTCGACAGGCGGTTACCACATTAGTCCATATATCCAGACCGTTCTGACTGGTGGGCGTGACATGATCACGTGATAAATCACGCGCCTGAAAGCGCTCGCCACAATACATGCACAGATGGGCATCACGCTTGAACAGGGCGGGGTTATTCAGAGGAGGAACATAGCGGTTACGAGCCTTGATCAGCACTTTGTTGCTACCGTAGGTGGCGATAATGGAATTGACATCGACCCGGCTTTGACAGCCGGTGAGAGCGCAAATACCACCATGCACGCGATACAGCAGCACGCCGCAGCTGTAGGCCACTTGCCCGAGGTGGTACATCCGCACCGCCTCTTGGTAATTGACCCATTCCAGCGGCATGCCTGATACATCGGTTCGCAGGACTTGATGATGCAAGTCGTACACGCTGTACCTCTCAATCGCCGAGTTTATACATTTATCCCAAATTATCTGTATGTTGTAAACAGTCAGACTGCGGAATTCACGTCTTTGTCAGCTCTCGCGGACATTTCATCGGTGACCGGAATCCGCTATCATGCCGCTTTTTCCGGGTTTCGGTCCCTTTATGGGCCAATTTGTGTCTTTTAGCAACAAAAACTATCGGCTGATGTCATTATCAAGCAGCCGGTACAGCTTTTGGAGTATGTGCAGATGCCGATTTGCTTGGGCGTCCCCAAAGAAATCGAACACGGTGAGCACCGGGTCGCCCTGGTACCTACGGTCGCCGAACGTTTCAAAAAAATGGGTGTGGAGGTTCTGCTGGAAAGCGGTGCAGGCACAGGCAGTTATTATCCTGACAAAGCTTATGACAGTGCCACCATCGTCAACAGTGCCGGTGAGCTATACCAGCGATCCGACCTGATTTTGAAAATTCAGCCACCGACCGAAGCCGAAATTGAACACATGAAGGAAGGCGCGGTTGTAGCCGGGATGATGCTGCCCTATCGCTACCCGGAACGGGTCAAAAAAATGCGTGACCGCAGGATCCTCAGTTTCGCCATGGAACTGGTTCCGCGCATTTCGCGCGCCCAGAGTATGGACGTGCTGTCTTCGCAGGCATCGATCGCGGGTTACAAAGCGGTATTGATAGCCGCCAACCGCTTCGGCGGTTTCTTCCCCATGCTGACCACAGCGGCCGGCACTATCCGTCCGGCAAAGGTGCTGGTCATCGGCGCCGGTGTCGCCGGCCTGCAGGCCATCGCCACCGCCAAGCGCCTGGGCGCCATGGTGGAGGGCTATGATGTGCGTAGTGCCACCAGAGAGCAGGTAGAGTCACTGGGTGCGAAATTCGTCGATACCGGCGTTTCCGCCGACGGCAGCGGTGGCTATGCGCGTGAATTGACTGATGAAGAAAAACAGCTGCAGCAGGAAGTTCTGAACAAACACATCGCAGCAGCAGACGCGGTGATCACCACAGCAGCCATTCCGGGCAAGCCATCACCGAAAATCATCCGCAAGGACGTAGTCGAACAAATGAAACCGGGTGCCGTCATCATCGACCTGGCTGCCGAGGGCGGTGGCAACTGCGAAGTCACCGAACCTGGCGAACAGGTTATTTTTAACGATGTGCTTGTCTACGGCCCACTCAACGTGCCCGGTGAGTTGCCGGTGCACGCCTCGGAAATGTACTCCAGGAACCTGCTCAACTTCCTCACGCCGATGATCAAGGACGGTGAATTCGAACCTGACTGGGACGATGAGGTCATCGCCGGCAGCACCCTGACCCGTGATGGCGAAATCAAGCACGCTGCGACACGCGAACAAATCGAAGCATAAATCTGGAAATAGCAACTATGATCGAAGGTTTTACCGCATTATATATTTTTATGCTGGCCGGCTTCACCGGTTACGAGGTCATCTCCCGGGTACCGGTCATCCTCCACACCCCGCTGATGTCAGGCTCAAACTTTGTGCACGGCATTGTATTGGTAGGCGCCATGGTGGCTCTGGGGCATGCAGAAACGAATATGGAAATACTGATTGGATTTATTGGCGTGTTGCTCGGTGCAGGTAACGCAGTCGGCGGTTATGTGGTCACGGAACGCATGCTGGAAATGTTCAAGAGCAGCAAGGAGGCCAAATAGATGAGCCTCGCAATTGATGTCAGTTATTTCCTCGCCGCCGCACTGTTTATCCTTGGCTTGAAACGGATGAGTTCACCGGTGACGGCGCGCGCTGGTATCGTCTGGGCCGGTGCCGGTATGGTGGTCGCCACCCTGATCACCTTCCTGACACCGGGCATGCATAACTATGGCTGGATGACACTGGCAATCGCCATCGGCGGTGGTCTGGCCTGGTACTCCGGCAAGAAGGTCGCCATGACCGATATGCCGCAGATGATCGCTATCTACAACGGCATGGGTGGCGGTGCGGCGGCGGCCATTGCCGCTGTTGAACTGATGGGTGGCGAGTTTCACTCGTCAACTTTCCAGGTGCTCGCGGTTATCGGCGCCCTGATCGGTTCGGTCGCCTTTTCCGGTTCCATGGTTGCTTTTGCCAAGCTGCAGGGCCTGATAAAACGCTCACTGGTTTTCCGCGGGCAACAACTGTTCAATCTGCTGGTATTCGGCGGCGCACTGATCTTCGGCTTCATGCTGATGGGCGCTGACCAGCCAGGCAGTTTAAGCATTCTTGTATTCTTCGGCCTGGCATTGCTGTTCGGCATCCTCATGACCCTGCCCATCGGTGGCGCCGATATGCCGGTCGTCATTTCCCTGTACAACGCCCTGACCGGGCTGGCGGTTGCCTTTGAGGGTTTCGTACTGAGCAACGCCGCCATGATCATCGCCGGTACCGTGGTCGGATCAGCCGGCACCCTGCTGACCCAGTTGATGGCCAGGGCCATGAACCGCTCACTGTCCAATGTGCTGTTCTCCGGTTTTGGCTCCGGGGCAGTGAGCAGTGCTGAGCAGGACAGCGAAGGCACTATGAAGGAAATTGATGCAACCGATGCCGCCGTCATGATGGCTTACGCCGAAAAAGTCATCATCGTGCCGGGTTACGGTATGGCCGTTGCCCAGGCCCAGCACAAGGTCTGGGAATTTGCCCGCTTTCTCGAAGAGCGTGACGTCACGGTTAAATTCGCCATTCACCCGGTAGCCGGCCGTATGCCGGGACACATGAACGTACTGCTGGCCGAAGCGGGTGTTCCCTACGACAAGATCTACGATCTGGACGAGATCAACAACGAATTTCCTCAGGCTGATGTCGCCCTGGTGATTGGCGCCAACGACGTCGTCAACCCGGTGGCACGCAGCAACCCGGACAGCCCTATCTATGGCATGCCCATTCTCGATGTCGACAAAGCCAGGAATGTCATCTGTGTCAAACGCGGCAAGGGCAAAGGCTTCTCGGGCGTCGAGAACGCACTGTTCTTTCTGGACAATACCCGCATGTTGTACGGTGACGGCCAGGAAGTGGCCGGTAAACTCATTGCCGAGCTCAAACAGCTCTGAAAAATTCCATCGCGCAGAGTACGCTGATCCTTGAAATTGCGGTCCCTTCACCGCTGTTCCGCAGTTTTGACTACCGCGCACCGGAGACTATCCACAGCAGGCGGGCTGTACCCGGGGTACGTGTACTTGTCCCGTTCGGGCACCGACAGCTTGTCGGTATCCTGCTGACGAGCAAACAGCACACCGATGTTGCCGCGGGAAAACTGAAAAGTGCGCTGCAGATTCTCGACACTGAACCCGTGCTTGCAGGCGACCTGTTGCAACTGCTGAGCTGGGCGGCAGTCTACTACCATCACCCCATTGGAGAAACACTCGCCACGGCGTTGCCTGTTCTGCTGCGCAAGCCTGGCAAGACGGCCGACAGTGGCATCAAGGTCTGGCAACTAAGCGACGCCGGCCATCAACAGCTGGAGCGAGGTCTGAGCCGCGCACCACGTCAACTGTCCGTCTTGAAGCAACTCGAGGCACATCCACAGGGTCTGGCGCGTGAAACACTTTCAGTACCGCTTGCCATACTGAAAACTCTGCAACAGAAAGGCTGGGCCGTTTGCCTCGATGCCGTTCATGAGCCGGCGCAGGATGTCCTCAATTCATCGCAGCCGCTGCACTCACTGACCGAAGCGCAGGAAAAAGCCGTCAAGGCCGTGCAGACAGCGTTTGGCAGTTTCAGCACTTTCTTACTGGAAGGTGTCACCGGCAGTGGCAAAACCGAGGTCTATCTGCAACTGATCGAGCCACTGCTGCGAGACAATCGTCAGGTGCTGGTGCTGGTACCGGAAATCGGCCTCACCCCACAACTGATTGACCGATTCCGGCAACGTTTCAGGGTGGACGTCGCCGTGCTGCACTCCGGACTAAACGACAGACAGCGCCTGTACGCCTGGCAACAGGCGGCCGACGGCACAGCCAGGCTGATTCTGGGAACCCGCTCGGCAATTTTCACACCACTGAAAAATCCGGGCCTGATCATCGTTGATGAAGAACACGATAACTCTTTCAAACAACAGGAAGGTTTACGCTATTCGGCTCGCGATCTGGCGGTGTGGCGCGCCCGTCAACTCAATATCCCGGTTATTCTGGGTTCCGCAACACCGTCTCTGGAGAGCCTGTATAACGCACGGCAGGGACGCTATCAGCTGCTGCTGCTTCCTGAACGTGCCGGGCAAGCGCTGGCGCCGAAAATGCACCTGCTCGATCTACGCCACCAGCCGATGCGTGACCTGCTCAGTGCAGCGCTGCTGGATGGTATGGATGCACACCTGAAACGTGGCGGACAGATACTGTTGTTCCTGAACCGTCGTGGTTTTGCACCGGTGCTGTTATGCCATGCCTGTGGCTGGGTCTCCGAATGCCGGCGCTGCGACGCCCGCATGACGCTGCACCAGCGCCGCGGTGAGCTACGCTGCCATCACTGTGGCAGCCAGCGACGCGTGGATGCCTTTTGCCCCTCCTGCGGCAGCAGCGAATTACTCGGTATCGG
>JBDNAP010000450.1:0-8292 GCA_039768325.1 Thiogranum sp. | reverse complement strand
CTGTTTGCGGCGTCCCGAGGCTTGTTGGGTATGACCGCAGGCTCCTCGCTGATTACGCCACAGGCCGTTGAAGTCGAGACGCTTGACGCAGTCCAGCGCGAGGACATGTATGCGCTGTACGCGCGCTACTACGATGCCGCAAGTCGTGAGCGTTTTATCGCCGACCTCGCCGACAAGCGCTACGCAGTGCTGCTATATGATCAAGCCGGCTCCATACAGGGCTTCTCAACACTCGCCGAGTACCAGCGCGAATTCGACGGCAGGAGCATCGGCGTGCTGTTCTCCGGCGACACGGTAGTGGACGCGCAGCACTGGGGACAGCAGGCCCTGGCATTCGAATGGCTGCGCCTGGCAGGCCTTCTGAAGGCGCGCGCCCCGGAGCGACCGCTGTACTGGTTTCTGATTTCCAAAGGACACCGCACCTATCGTTTTTTGAGCGCCTTTGCGCGCGAGTTCTGGCCGGCGTTTGACCGGACCACGCCGCCACGAATTCAGGCATTGATGAATACACTGGCACGCGAACGCTTCGGCGACGACTTCGACGCAGCGGCTGGCGTGATTCGCTTCGCCGAATCGCGCGGTCATCTGCGCGAGTCGTTCGCAACGGTGAGCGCGGCGCACCGGCGGCGGCCAGAGGTGAAATTCTTCCTCCAGCGTAACCCGGGCTATGCGCGCGGCGATGAACTGGTGTGCCTGTGCGAATTGGCCGCGGATAAGCTGCAGCCGCTGGGGCGACGTATCTTCTGCGGCGAGTCGGAGCGATCGACATGAGCGAGGGGCTGTTCAATCATCCGACTGCGGTGGTCATCGGCTGGTACTGGCTGTGCCGCGCCTCGCAACTGCGCCGCGGGCGCGTCAAGGCACTGCGTCTGCTCGGGCGCGAACTCGCCGTGTACCGCGGCGCCGATGGACAGGTGGTGGCGCTCGACGCCTACTGCGCCCACATGGGGGCGCATCTGGCCGAGGGGCGCGTCGAAGGCAACGCTTTGCGCTGTTTTTTTCATCGCTGGCGCTACGAGGCCGACGGGCGTTGCAGCGACATTCCGTGCCTGGTGGGCGCACCGCCGACGCGTGCGTGTGTGCGCTCCTGGCCAACCGCCGAGAAACACGGCCTGATTTGGATCTGGACCGGTGAACAGGCGCCGCAGGGCGTGCCGGAGCCTCCGGAGCTTGCCGGCGGCGATTACGAATGGTACATGGCCAACCGCTTCGAGAAAGGCTGTCACCCAAATGTGGTGCTGATCAATGCAATCGACGAGCAGCACTTCCGCAGCGTGCATCGGCTGCCGGGCGAGATTCTGAGGATGGAGCCGCGGGTGCAGAGCGAGGCGAATATCGACTTCGGTAATGTCGGTCGAGTTCCGACGCGGCATTGGTTTGGGCGTTTAATTGGCCGCTTTTACGCGGGACCACTCACTTACACCCTGAACTACTGGTACGGGAGCATGGGCTTTGTGACCTTCGGGCCCGATTTTCTGCACCTGTACCTGATGTTCGCGCTGCGCCGCGGCGACGACGGCCGCACCATCGGTCAAGCGGTCACCTTCACACGGCGGCGGCGTGGACTGCTCGGCTGGTTGTCTAATCGCATCCTGCTGCGGATCACGGCGCTGGCGGCACGCTATTTTGCGCTCGGCGACACCCAGGTGTTCAACACCATCCGCTTCCGGCTTGCTACCCCGATCGCCGCCGACCGTGCGGTGCTGGCATTCATTCAGCATCTCGAACAGCAGGCGCGCGCCGACTGGAGCGAGCCTGAGCCTGCCCCACCGGACCCATTGCAGTTGCGGGTTGCGACTCGTGGAGAATGAGGTGACGCAGCGAACCGCGCTGGTCACCGGTTGTTCGTCGGGCTTTGGCCTCGGCATCGCGTGCGCACTGCGCGACCGTGGCTGGCAGGTACTGGCCGCTGTACGCGAGCCGCAGCGTGCACCGACTGCACTCACGGGCTGCGAGGTGGTGCGGCTGGACGTCGGCGACGACGCGCAGATCGCGGCGATGGGCACAGCGGTCGAGCGGTTGGATTGCCTGATCAACAACGCCGGCTATGCCCTTAGCGGGCCACTGACGACGCACGCTGCACAGCAGATGAGAGCTCAGCTCGAGGTTAATTTAATCGGCCCGGCACTGCTGATCCAGGCGCTGCTTCCGGCACTCGGACAGGCGGGCGGGCGCGTAATCAACGTCGGATCGATCGCCGGCGACATGGGTCTGCCGCTCAATGCAATTTACAGCGCGTCGAAAGCGGCGCTGCACGCCATGGGCGATGCGTTGCGCCGCGAGCTGGCCGATCACGGCGTGCAGGTTGCGACCATAGTGCCGGGTGGGTTTCGCACACGCTTCATGGCCAACATGGTCTGGGGCACGCGTACCGCGGAACCGGGTACGATCGAGACGCAGCAGCTCGATGGCTACCGGGCATTCCAGCAGCGGTTGGCCGCGCAGCCGGGTCGTGATCCGAATGCACTGATCCAGGCGGTCGTCAGGTTGGCGGAGTGCGAGCGCATGCCAGCGCGCGTGCATGTCGGCCTTGACGCCCGCATGGCACATCTGTTGCTGCGCGTACTGCCCATCCGTTGGGCCGACGCGCTGCTGAGTCGGGTTTTCCGCAAACAAATGCAGGCAGATAAGCGTTGAGTGACCAAGCCGCCATAATGCGTCATACCGCGCGCTTCGCACGGCCGCAGCATGCCCAGCCAGCGCCCGACGGAACGACCCCGCTTTGGGCAGCCGGGACTTTCCACCTCGACCGCGTACCGGCGTTCCGCCAGGCCAGCGCCCGCACAAAGGACGAAGTGCTGGCAGCCTGTGCCCACAACCTGTTGGCCGAGGCATGGTGTATCGAACAGCGGGGGATTACCTACTGCTCTGCGATGACGAAGCAAGCAGAGTCAAACGCGGAGTACGAATTGTTCGCTCGGATCGGTGCCGATGAATCCCAGCATGCCGCGTGGCTCGCGCCCTGGATGCTCCGGTCACCAGAGACCGACCCGTTCAGCCGCTTCATCGATGGACTGCTGGAAGCGGGTACCCCGCAGCCGCTGTCATTCCTGCTGCAGGTGGTGCTCGAAGGCTTCGGCATCACGCACTACCAGTCCCTCGCGGCCGGCTGCCGCGACGCTGCGCTGGCGCAAACCTTGCGGCGTCTGTCGCTTGACGAAGCGTTGCATCATGCTGGCGGGTTGCTAGTGTTTGAGCCGAACCGGCTGACCACGGCAGAGCGCCGCTTCGTCGCCGATGGAACCTACGCGTTCCTGCAAATGATCCGTATTGGTCCGCAGGCCGTGGTCAGCGCACTGGCACAGCAGGTCGGCACCTCCGCCGTCGGGCAGTTAGCCGGGGTGTTCACGGCGCTCGACAGTCAGGCGACCGGCGCCGCCAAGCTGGCACGGCTGCGCAAGTTGATTGCGCTTCCAGGCATGACCTGGCTGGCAGCGCAGCTCGACGCGGCCGGCGCGTTTACGCCGTGCACGCCGACGCAATGCGCCCGGCAGTTCCTGAGCTAGTCGGCCCTGCAGAAAATACGTTCACATCTTTCGTCCCTTCGCTGCACCTGCCTTTGTTGCAAGACATTGGCTTTAGCATGCCACAACGGCTGCCTTGCGCCGCGGCAGGCACAGCGAAAGAATAAAATCTGTTTCCGAATTTTCCGTATGGCCCGCTAGTCCGCGTCGTTCAGTCGGCTGACACGGCAGCCGATGCCATCCAGGGCCACCAACAAACGCCCGGCGCGAGCGAGCGAGTGCAGAAACGCCGTGTCTTTGATGTCACCAGCCACCATGCCATCAGTAATCAGAAAGTCGTGTACTACACGGCGTGCATCCGCTATTACGCTGAGGCGGAGCGGCGCCAGTTGACCAAGCACGCGCGCCTCACGGTAGCGGTGCCCGGCCTGCAGCGCCCTGTCAAGTCGTCCGGGGAGGTCCGGGTCCCGCAGTTCGGTGATCAGCCGATAATAGGGCGGCTCGGCCGTGGCCATCGGGACCAGCAGTGCGAAGGCGTCTGGGGCAAGGAGTGAGCGCAAGGCGTGGGTGACCTGATCTTCGCTCAGTTTTTCGCCGACCAGGTCGCACACTGCATCGACGCGGCCGACGAAATCCAGCAACGGCGTGTCGCGCCAGTGCCCGCTTACACGTACCCGGTCGCCGAGGCGGTAGCGCAGCAACCCGCCGGCCTGGCTGATCAACAGGGTATACTCACAATCAGATTGGACCTGGTGCAGCAGGCAAAGCGATCCTTCGGCATCCTCCAACTCGACAAATACTTCGTCAATCAGGGGCACGCAGCCGCCGGCCTGGACCAGCGGCACCGTCACCGGCGCCTCGGTGGCCAGCAACCCCTTTCCCTGCATCAGCGCGTGCGGGAGCCGGCGGGCGAGCTGTTGCGCCGGCAGCGCTGCGGCAGCAGCGCTCCAGCAGGACACCAACTGCAGACGCGGCCACAGCTGCGGCCAGGGAATTGGATCGCATTCGAGCAGACGGCGGCGCTTGGCCGGCAGTTGCGGGACCAGATGCTCACGGCGGGCCTCGATGTGGTCGAGCAGCACCAGCAGATAGGTCGGGCTCCAGATCGAGATAATTTCAAGGTCGGCGCAGTGGAGCAGTGCCCATGCCAGGGCATCGCGGAAGTGCAGCGGATCAGCCTGCATGCTGCGGTGGTCGGGTGTAACCAGAAACGGTGCGAGCAGCAACCGCAACGGACTAGCCAGATAATCGGCGTCGTGTCGCGCGTCGGTTTGAGGGCTCAGGCGCGGCGAAACACTAATGAACACCCGACCCGAGCGGAGACGCAGCACCTGCCCCAGAAGGTCGTGCGCCCAGATAGCGAACAGACTGCGGAACGATTCCAGTAGCGGGTCGTTGTATGGGATCAGCTTGTTGACCCCACCGCTGCCGGAGGTCGGTTCGAAGCGGCGAATGCCACCAGGGACTAGTATGTCAGACCTACCCGTTTTTTCTCGTGCAATCCAAGACTCCAAGGTGGCATAGTCGACTGGCGGCAGTTTCGCCCGGAAAGCTTCTACATCGTCGTCCGGGTGCAAACCGAACTGCTGGGCATATTCGGTCGCGGCGGCAGGCTGCACGAGTCGGGCCAGGGTGCGCCGCTGCACGTTCTCGCAATCGGCGAGCGCCGCGGCGAATCGGGCAGCGCGTGGCGCGCTCCATGTACGCAGCAGCGCTGCACCCAGGGCGCCGATCACGCGCGCACGCGCCGGCCAACACCGACGTCGGTCAATGGGGGCAGCACCACACCGGCAGCGATCGACGCGCCGGGACCGAGCCGCGAAGCGGCCCCAAGTTGAACACCCTCTCCGATACGGATGCGACGCAGATAGAGTACCAGTCTGCTGTCGCGCCGCTGCACCAGGTGCGCGTAACACGCTGTGCGGTGACCGAAGATCACGCCATCGCCGACATCAAGCAGGCTGCGGTCGCTGATCTCCACGCGCGGCGTCCAGTACACGCCGCGCCCGATACAACTGCCCCACAGCCGAAGCCACGCACTGTACATACCGGGAATCAAGCGCAGTGCCGCCTCAAGCGCAGGGAATGCCGTATAAATCACTTGAAATTGATGGGCACCCCACCAGGGCACATAGTTCGGCGTATCGAGTCGGGTTCTGCCTTCCGTCAAGGGCCAGGCGAGTTGATGCAGGCGAAAGCACGCCACCGGCAGCAGGTAGACGGTAGCGAGCAAAAGCAGCGCCCGCAGCGCGGACGTCGGGACGCTAATCCAGGACACGAACACCAGCATCACCAGGAGCAGCCAGACCGCTGGGAACAGCCCGAATACCCTCGCGCGAACCGTCATACGTAAAACTCGATTTCGCGCGACAGCAGCGGCAGTGCACAGGGGTCTTCGCCCTGCGCGATCGCTTCGCGCAGCGATTCCACGCAGCGGTGAATGATGTCCGCCGGCGTATCGCGAAAATCGGCGCCGTAGCAGCGGATATTCTCCATCTGTGCGGCCAGAATAGCCACATCCTGGTCGATCACGCGCTGGCCGTACCAACGCACGAACGGGCGCGCAAGGTCGTTGAACAGGCCGAAGTTATAGGTGAGATCGGTGTACACGAGGGTGTCACCGCCGTCGTCGCGCCCGACGGGTACCGATTGTGAGGTGATGATGAAGCTACGCCTACCGATCTCGTAGGTCACGCAGGTGACGTTCGGCAACAGGAAACTGTCGGTATGCCGAATCTCGGCGCCGCGCGGATTCAGGAACCAGCGCCAAGTGCCCAGATTGGCACGCTCGTTGTGGTAACTGACATGCACGGCGCCGTCGGCACGCGTGACGGTGGCCCCGATGCGCTCGCCTTTCGGCGAGCGGAAGATCCCGCTATGTACGAACGCGGTGTGAGGCACGTCGATGAAGTTCTCGACACAGTTGGTGACTGTGTTGGCGAAGCGGTTACACAGCCGTATGTGGCGCCAGCCGCGCTCGCCGTACTGGTGCATGCGCCACGGCGTTATATCGTCAGAACCATCGCGTGTCAGCCGCAGGTACACATAGCCGTCCAATTCGCATACGTCGAATGGCGACAGGCGGTGGCCATGATCGGTCGCTGGCGCTTGTGACGGGATGTTAGTGACGCGACCGCTAGTGTCATAGTGCCAGCCATGGTAGGGACAGACCAGCTCACCGTTTTTAACGCAACCCTGGGAGAGCGGCGCATTGCGGTGCAAGCAACGGTCTGGCAGTACCGCCACTCCTCCGTCCTTACCGCGGAACATCACGATCCGCTCACCCAGAACACTGCGTGCCAGCACGCGGTCACCGCCCACTTCGGCACTTTCGGCCAACACGTACCAGAAGTCTCTAAAATGCATTGCGTCGGAATGCCTCTGAGTGGCGAATTGATAATTATTAACTTAAAAGGAAGAAAAAGCGACGCACCAGCAGACTCTGGGCCGGCGAGGAGTTTGCCGATGGTGCTCTTGCCGGTACCGGAAACTCCAATCAGCACGATGATCATTTTTCATGGCCCGTGCCACGTACCGGGATGTCCCGTTGATACTCGCGCATGACCAGATTGGCAAGCAGGCCGGTCCAGCCTGTCTGGTGAGCCGCGCCGAGACCCTGGCCGTTCTCGGCGTGAAAATATTCGTAGAAGTTGTACAAGGGCTCGTCACTGCCGGCAAATGGGGCATCGCCTCGCATCGCCGGAATAGAGCCGTTCGCATCGCGCCGATACAGCGAGACCAGCCGGTCGGCGATCATCGTTGCGATCTGGCGCATATTGAGTGCCTGGCCGTTGAGCTGCGGCACGGGTGCCGTGAAACCATTGCCGAGAAAGCGGTGATACTTCTCCAGTGCCTGGATCAGCGCATAGTTGGTCGGCATCCAGATGGGGCCGCGCCAGTTCGAGTTGCCGCCGAACATGAAAGAATTGGATTCGCCGGGGACGTATTCGATCTGTGCCGTGCCGAGTCCGGGGATATGGCCCAGGTCGCGATGCCGCTGATGCACCTTGCTGACACTGCGGATGCCGTAGGGCGAGAAGAATTCATCCTCGTTCAGCAAGCGTTTCAGGATACGCGGCAGTTGCGAGTGATCGACAAGGGCGAGCAGGTGTTCCCCGTGATCGTTCTCCCACTCTGGGCAGGCGCAGATGTAATTGCCGCGAAACAGTCCACCCTTGTGCCCGCGCAGCAGTTCGCGAAAGCGTGGCGCGGCCTCGAGCAGGCGCTGGTCGATAACTTCGCAGGCAAACAAAGGGATCAGTCCGACCCAGGAATACACATCGATATGGTGAGCCTCGCCCTGTGGCGTGATGAGCAGGTCCTTGAAAAATCCCGCGTCAAAATCCCACAGTGATACGCCACCGTCGTCACTGCCGGCAATGGTGTTGGCGATGGCGAGAAACTGCTGATAGCACTGGATGGCGATATCCTCGTATTCCCGGTTAAAGCGATTGATCTCCAGCGCCATGACAACAAGATTTGCCGAAAACATCGCCATCCAGCCGGTGGCGTCGGCCTGTTTCAGCGTATAGCCGGGCGGCAGCTCGCGGGAGCGGTCGTATACCGAGATATTGTCCAGGCCGAGAAAGCCACCCTCGAACAGATTGTTGCCACTGCGATCCTTACGGTTGATCCACCAGGAGAAGTTGAGCAGCAGCTTGTGGAAGACGCGCTGCAGGAAACCGGTATCGCCCTCCCCGTTCTGTACCTGCGAGGCACGAAACACCTTCAGTGCGCCCCAGGCATGCACCGGCGGATTGGTGTCGCCGAAGTCCCATTCGTAGGCCGGGATCTGGCCGTTCGGATGTAGATGACGTTCGTTGACCAT
>JBDNAP010000449.1:0-3814 GCA_039768325.1 Thiogranum sp. | reverse complement strand
GTGTTCCCTTCCTTTACCATTACGGAGACGACGAAATCTTCCAGGAACCGCAAAAAATGGGAACACCTGAATGCTAACAGCACACGCTGCAGAAGACCATCAAGTCCCGCTCATCCATGAGGTTCATGCGGACGATCAGTACCTCCTCAGTACCATTGATGGTGAATGGTTTGAGATCTTGCACGATTTTCCCTGGGAGGATTACCGCCACCCCGCGGCGGCCTATTACGACGCACTCTACGCATTTAATCTCAGCGACGGTCAAACCCCAGTGTGCGATAACGCAACCCCGCTGGAGACGAAAGTACAAGCCAGGCAGCGCCTATTGTTCGATCGCACCACGATGCAAGCGCCACAAGGGCCGCCTGCGCAGATTCTCTATCACGGTCATGTTGTGGAATGCAAAGCCCCCGAGGTGGATCCGCTGGGCCTTGCCCCCGGGGTGGTCCCGCTGCGCTTGGTCGGTCGCAAGCCGAAGTGTTTTTTCGGTTTGCTCAAGAGTTTCATCGGCACGGCATTGATGGGGTTTCCCGCAGAGCCTGAGCAGGTGCACTTGCTGCTCAAGAGTAATCCCAGTTTTGCGCGGGTTTGCAGTTTTTCGCCCAAAGAGAAAGGCAGGCCGGAACCGTACCACTACCGCCAAGTCCCGAGTCTGCGCAAACTCGAACAGTTTGACCAGGTCATGAAGCGGGCGGGGATCTGGGAGCAGATCAAGGTGTCCGAGATCAAAACCAACCTCCAATCCGGTGTCATCAAAGATGAAAAGGAGCTGGTTGGCGATACAACGCATTACCACGCCTACTCGGGTTTTGAAACCGTAAGCTACGAAGACGAAAAAGGGGAAATCAAGAAGAAATCCCAATCGAAGCCCACCAAAAGGTGTCGTTGCGAGGACTGGTCCAGGTGTTCCCACGCCTGGGAATTGAGCGATGATGGCGCTGGAACCGTGGTGAAATCCAAGACCAAGATGTTCTGGGGTCATAAAGCGAGCGTTCTCGGGTTGCCCAAACAGGGTATCGCCATCGACGCTGTCGCGCTCAGGGATGGTGCCACGCATGATGGCCAAACTTTTTTCCCGCATGTGGAGAAAGTGTTTGAACAATACCCGGAGCTGGCCACCTCAATCGAACGGGTGCTCTACGATAGCGCCTGTGATGATGTTGAACTCAAAGCGCGCTTCAGTGACGAACTGGGCGTCGAGCTCAAGGCATCCTTTAACCCACGACGTTCCAAAGCCATCACGAAAGATTTACCGCGAGGGATCGATAAGATCACCCCTTATGGTGTACCCGTTTGTCTGGCGAGCCATGAAATGGACTACAAAGGCATCCGATACGAGAGCGAGAAGTTCATCTACGAAGCGCCGCGACAGGAAGATGGGACATCTGTGTGTGTCAACTGTCATGAACGAGCAAATTGCTGTAAGCGTAACACCCGGTCCGGACGGACCTTAACGGTTTCGTTCGATACCCTGGCGCATATCGATCCGAATGACCCGCCCATGGCTAAACGGTTTAAAGCTATCATGAGCCGCCGCCCCTCAGTGGAACGGATGATCAAGCGTTTAAAATGTGACCTTGGAGATGATCGTCTCAGCAAACGAGGCAATGAATCGTTCCAGGCTTACTTGGACAAAACGATGATCAGCTATCACATGCTCATACGACATCTTCACTGAAGGCGATTTCGAGCATCAGAAACGCAGTGCCCAGGGATAGGTTCGTCCAGAAATCGGCTATTGCTCGAAATGCGCCCTCTTAACCAGACACACTGTGATGTTATTTTTATCAGCACTACTTAATCGACAACACCGCCGGTTTCAGGTCGACTATTTTTGAGGCCTGATCCGGGAAATTTCGATTTATGCGCAGGCTCTACAGGGCACCGGGCGGCTAGTCTTGTGTACATCTGAATGTTTGTCGGCATCTACGTTAGCTGGCTTATGAAGCCTGTACACATGTCACGAATACCTCGAAAAATACGAAGTATAAAGAAAGATAAATTGATTTTAATAATTTTCCCCGAGGGCATGCTGATTCGGAAGTTATCAAGAGACAGGAGTTTACGCGACATGAATTTACAAAATTTACTGGATCAGTTTATGGGCTCTTCGAATCAGACCTCCGCTTCAGTCAATGGCACACCGGGCATCGGTGGCACTTTGAGCAAGCTGACCAGTAATGTGCCTGGAGGACTAGCCAGTGGTGCGGCGGCCGGGGGTATTATGGCTTTACTGATAGGCAATAAATCAGCGAGAAAGTTTGCCGGTAAAGCCGCCACTTATGGTGGTGCGGCAATGCTTGGCGGACTGGCATTCAAGGCCTATGAGAACTGGCGGCAAAACAGTAACCCACAGGCAGACACACCGCAAACAGCGGATGAAAATGCGTTTCTTGAAAGCTCACCTGCATTCGAGTTAACCCTGGTGAAGTCAATGATTGCCGCTGCCAGGGCAGATGGTCATATTGACGCCACTGAACAGCAAAATATTTTCAAAGCCGTTGAGCGAATGGGCTTGTCGACAGAAATGAAAGCTGCAGTATTTGAACTATTGAGCCAGCCGATACCGATTGACGAGTTGGCCAGTGGCGTCGACGGCCTTGAGCAAAAATCTGAAGTGTATCTGGCCTCCTGTCTGGCGATCGATCCCGACCGACCCGCGGAACGAACGTATCTAAACCAATTAGCGTCAGTACTCCAGCTGCCGCAGGACCTCGCTCTGCAATTGCAAACGCAAGCGCAAGCGCAACAAGCCATCGCCGCTTAAACCGGATTTCACCATGCCGGCATGTCGAGGAGTTACCACAGACACGTAACGTACCTCCCACACGCGGAGTTTTTCGGGTGAGATTTCGGGCAGTTTGGCGACGGATACGATGCGTTTAATCGCTGATGAAGACTGACTTGTCCTGGCCTGTGGTCATTCCTCCTGTCCGGTTTCCGGTGTCATGGATATATATTGTACAATACCTTGACTTGTTAACGATACCGGCCTACATTGTTGTACAAGTCTGGGGATTTTCGGACAACGCCTCACCAGGAGTGTACTCACATGAGCCATACAAGCGGACGTTTATCAAACCCAGTATATTGTCGTATATGACTCTATTTTTTGGTTTTTTAACCGCTCCCCTGTTGCTGCTGATCAGCGCCGGGACGTTTATAGCTCTTTAATCTCAGCGCCCAACCGTTTTCGATGAGTAACAGTTCAGACGAAAATAGTTGTACAGGATTATCGGGTGGCGTGCGGGCTTAGAGAGCATGCACGCACCAGCCCGGAGTCAAAGATGGGAGGATCGGAAATGGAAACTTTGCACGCAATTACAGAACCATCACTGCCCCGGACCGAACGGCAGCGCCAGGCATGGCGCATTGCCATTGAGAGGCGCAAGTTGGAACAGATGAGGGAAGAAAAAGTCCTGCATCAGTTCGTTACCGACGTGTGGGACAAACCCGAAAACACGTTATCACACGGCAATTAGCCGGCCGCAGCAGGGTCAGCAGGTGTCTTAAGCGGTTTTGACATGAAACTACTCATAAAACTCCCCGGCTATCAGCGGGAGCCCCACGGCATGGAATGGGCTTTGGTGAAAAAGTTGCCTTATGCGCTGCTGGCAGGAACTGCAATACCTGCGATCACAGCGCTGGGTTTGAGATTTTTGGAATATGAGGGCGACGCAAACGAAGTTGCCAAATTCATCAAGACGGTTGATATCGCCCTGATTGCTGCAGCAGTGACTGCCTGGACCGCCGTACTCACGATCGCGATAGGCTGTTTCGTGGTAATTGTCATGAAAGGTCCCGCTTACGTTGC
>JBDNAP010000448.1:0-5316 GCA_039768325.1 Thiogranum sp. | reverse complement strand
TGCCTATCTGGAAGGCATGCAGACCGACATCGTCAACAATGTGGCAATCTTTCTCAAATCACCCGAGTCAGAGAAGCCGTCGCTAAAGGCCTTGCTCGGCGGCCAGCCGCAGGACATGGGGGCGCCGAAATCAGCGGCGATGCAGCGCTACGCCATCAATGTAATCATCGATCATACCGATGCGGACGGTGCGCCGGTGGTTTTCGAAGACCATCCCACGTTTCCTTACCTGATTGGCCGCATTGAACACGCCTCCGAGATGGGCACACTGTTCACCAACTTCACCCTGATCCGGGCCGGCGCCTTGCACCGCGCCAACGGCGGCTATCTGATACTGGATGCAAGCAAGTTGCTGGTTCAACCGTTTGCCTGGGAGGGACTCAAACGGGCATTGACTTCAGGCGAGATACACATCAAATCACTCGGCGAAGCGCTCAGTCTGGTGAGTACCGTGTCACTTGAACCCCAGCCGATACCACTCGATGTGAAGATTATTCTGCTGGGTGACCGTATGCTCTATTACCTGCTGCAAGCGTATGACCCGGAATTTCTGGATCTCTTCAAGGTGGCGGCGGATTTCGAGGGCCAGATCGACCGAAGTAACGAGAACAGCCTGCAATTTATCAGGCTTCTGGCCACGCTCAGCAAAAAGGAGAATCTCAAGCCACTGGACCGTGAGGCGGCGGCCCGCGTGCTGGAGGCCAGCGCCCGCCATGCCGGCGATGCAGAGAAGCTTTCAGCAGAGATTCGATACGCTGCAGATATTGTGCGCGAATCCGATTTCCATGCGACCCGTAGCGGCAAGGAGGTCATCGGCCGGACCGAAATACAACGGGCCATTGATACGCGTATCCGGCGTGCCAGCCGCATTCGCGACCGTCTACAGGAGGAAATCCTGCGCGATACTATTCTGATCGACACCGACGGTGAATGGATCGGACAGATCAACGGTCTGGCTGCAGCCCAGCTCGGCGAATCGACCTTTGCCCATCCCTGCCGCATTACCGCGCGCGTGGCCCTGGGCTCGGGCAAAGTGGTGGATATCGAGCGCGAGGTCGAACTCGGTGGGCCGATACATTCCAAGGGGGTGCTGATCCTGTCAGGCTTTCTGGCCTCCCATTACCTTATCGACAGCCCGCTTTCCCTGTTCGCCAGCCTGGTCTTCGAACAAAGTTACGGCGGCATCGAAGGCGATAGTGCCTCAGCCGCCGAACTCTGCGCATTACTGTCGGCGCTGGCGGAGGCCCCGATCAAACAGGGTCTGGCCATCACCGGCTCGATCAACCAGTACGGCCGGATTCAGGCCATCGGCGCGGTCAATGACAAAATCGA
This sequence comes from Thiogranum sp., assembly GCA_039768325.1. GTDB lineage: Bacteria > Pseudomonadota > Gammaproteobacteria > DSM-19610 > DSM-19610 > Thiogranum. Next base: position 3,984 of record JBDNAP010000448.1, on the reverse strand, counting down.
GGGGTTTTTCGATATCTGCAATAAACGCGGGCTGAACGGTCAGCAGGGTGTCCTGATACCGCTTTCCAACACCAGGCACCTGATGCTCAGACACGACGTCATCGAGGCCGTCGCACAAAACCGCTTCCAGATCTATCCGGTCGAAACCATTGATCAGTGCATGGCGCTGCTCAGCGGACTGGATGCCGGTGAGCGGGACGAACAGGGTGGGTTTCCCGACGGCAGCGTCAATCAACGGGTGCGTGCCAGGCTGCAGGATTTTGCCGAGAAGCGGCATAGCTTCGGGACCGGCAACGCCCAATCGACTTCTTCATAATGACCAATCCTGGCAAAGGTCTGCAAGTCCGCATTACCGTGATGTTCGGCAACACGGATGCCGACCGCAGCGCCCTGGAGATGCTCGGCCTGTTAACGGCAGAGACACCGTCAGAAATCCTCGGGCTGTTCATGGAAGACAGCGAACTATTGAGCCTGGCAGAACTGCCGGTGGCACGGGAATACTGCTGTCTGACCCAGGTCGAGCGGCAGTTGAATTCCGCGGACCTGCAGCGTCAGCTCAGGATACAGGCGCGTTCCGCACAGCAGGCACTGGCCGCTATCGCGGAGCGTATCGGTTTCAGCTGGTCGTTCCAGACCGTACGGGGCTCACTGGCCGGCTTGCTGGAAAGCGCGGCAGATGACATGGACCTTCTGCTGCTGGCTGCGGCGCGGCGCAGCCTGCCGGTGGTACCCGGCCATTTCGCGTCAAAGACCCTGACACGCCCATCCAGGCAGCCGGTTAGCGTTATTTTCGATGGCTCGGCAGTTGCGCAGCGGGCACTCGCCGTCGCACTCCGCATTGTCAGGGCCGGCGAGCAATCGTTGAACGTTTTTCTGGTCGCGACAAATGCCGCCGATTTTTCATCACTACGCGCACAGAGCACAGCATTGGCCGGTCCCGTAGCGCTGCGCTTTCACGAACTGCTCAATCCGGAGTTCGGCGAGATTCTTGCTGCAGTACGCAGCGAGCGTGCCGGCACGCTGGTACTGGGAATGGACGAGCGATTGATTTCGTCCAAGTCTGTTGAACTGCTTCGCAATCGCTTGAGTTGTCCGGCGGTGTTGGTCAAGTAAACGGGGTAGACTACAGCCCCAGGGCAGGCTGAAACCTGATTCATATTAATAAGCTTAAGGGAAATTCATGGCAATCATCGGCATAGATCTAGGTACGTCCAATTCGGCTGCTGCCGTGCTCCGCGGCGGTCGTCCGATCATCATACCCAGCGCCGAAGGCATCAGCCTCGGTGGCAAGGCCTTTCCCAGTTACGTTGCTATCACGGCAGATGACCAGACTCTCATTGGTGAGTCGGCACGCCGCCAGGCCACGGCAAATCCGCAGGGAACGGCGACGGGATTCAAACGCAAAATGGGCCAGCGGGAAAAAATCCGCCTGCAAGATCGCGAGTTCACGCCGGAACAGCTATCTTCTTTTTTGCTGCAGAAGATCAAGCGTGACGCCGAGGCCTTTCTCGGTGAACCGGTGGAAAAGGCCGTGGTGACGGTACCTGCCTATTTTGACGACAATCAACGCAGTGCCACCAAGGACGCCTGCCGGATTGCCGGCATTGAAGTGGCACGCCTGGTCAATGAGCCGACCGCAGCTTCACTGGCCTACGGTCTGGACCGCAGCGGTGAAGAATTACGCATCGTCGTTGTCGATTTTGGTGGCGGCACCCTGGACGTCACCATCATGGAATTCGGCAAAGGCGTTTTCGAGGTGAAGGCGACCAGTGGTGATACCCGGCTTGGCGGCACGGATATGGACCAAAAGCTGCTCGACTATCTGCTGGAACGGTTCAAAAACGAAGCCAGAGCGGATCTGCAAGACGACACCAGGGCAATGGCACGTCTTCGCGAAGCAGCCGAGGTTGCCAAGATCGAATTGTCCACCAGCACCAGCACGCACATCAGTCTGCCCTATATTACAGCCGTCGCTGGTGAACCCAAACACCTTGAACTGGATCTCACGCGGACTGAACTGGAACGGCAGGTGCGTGAAGTGATCGAGCGCTGCCGTGCCCCCGTGGAACAGGCGTTCAGCGACGCCGGCCTGAATCTAAAAGAGATTGATCGCATTGTGTTTGTGGGTGGGCCGACGCGTATGCCCGCGGTGCGCACATTTTTCGAAGACATGTTCGGGCGCACAGCCGAAATGGGCGTCGATCCCATGGAATGCGTGGCAAGTGGCGCGGCCATCCAGGCCGGCGTGTTGAGCGGTGAGGTCGGAGATATCGTGCTGGTCGACGTCACGCCCTTGACGCTGGGTGTAGAGACCCTGGGCGGCGTCGCAACGGCCCTGATTGCACGCAATGCTCCAATTCCGGTCAAGCATACCGAGACATTCACCACCGCCGCTGACATGCAGACCGCGGTCACCATTCACGTTTACCAGGGTGAACGACCCATGGCCGGTGACAATACCAGTCTCGGCGAGTTCAACCTGGACGGCATTCCACCCGCGCCGCGCGGGATCCCCAAGATCGACGTGACATTCGACATAGATGCCAACGGCATCCTCAATGTCACCGCCGAAGACCAGGCCTCGGGCCGATCGCAGTCGATCACCATTAGCGGATCAACACGACTGCCGGAGGACGAAAAGGAACGCATGGTCAAACAGGCCGAACAATTCGCTGAACAGGATAAGCAGCGCCGCGAACAGGCGGATAGGCTCAACGAAGCCGATTCCATCTGTTACCAGGGTGAGAGGATGCTGGCGGATTTCGCTGACAAACTCAACGACGAAATGAAACACAAGATCGAGCAGGGAATACGCGACACCCGCGAGGCAGTCACCAAACCGAATGCAGATCTGGCCAAACAATGCGCGGATGCACTGGCGGAGCTGCTGAAAGAAGCCGGTACGGTTATCTATGCGCAGACGCCGGGAGCCTCGGGGCCCTATAAACATGTCAAGACAGAGACCGAGCCGGGTTCGGGTGAGGCACGACCCTCGGGATCCGGCCCCCGAGGACGTGTCGTTGACGCAGACTACGAAGAGACACCCTGATGCCTGAATTGCGGCATGGTTGACGCACAACGCGATTATTACGAAGTGCTTGGCATTGCCCGTGATGCCGATGGCAAGGCCATCAAGGAAGCCTTTCGCGAGTTGGCAATGAAATACCACCCCGACCGCAACAAGGCGCCGGAAGCGGAGGAAACATTCAAGGAGATTGCAGAAGCCTATGCCGTGCTCTCCGACCCAAAAAAGCGGGCACAGTACGATCACGGCGGTTTTGCCGGTGTCGCGGATTTCACTCCTGAAGACTTGTTCGGAGGCATCGATTTCGGTGACCTCTTTGCTGGCACGGGCTTCGGCTTCGATTTCGGTGGTGGCGGGGTCTTCGATCGCCTGTTTCGTCAGCGCCGCCCACCGGGACCGGCGCGAGGACAGGATATCGAAGTCCGCCTGGTCGTTTCCCTGGAGCGTATCAACAGCGGTGGTGACGAGACTGTCCGCTTTACCCGTGCGGTTAGCTGCCCGACCTGCTCCGGTACTGGCACAAAACCCGGCACCAAACCGCGCCGCTGTGAAAGCTGTGACGGCAGCGGGCGCCGGGTCATCAGCCGGGATCAGAAACAGGACAAGGGCAACATCCACTTTCAGCAGATTACCGTGTGTCCCGCCTGCCAGGGCCGGGGCAGTTTTATCGACCATCCCTGCGGCGAATGTCACGGCAGCGGACAGCTTGAAAAAGAGGAATCACTCAAAGTGCATATTCCTGCGGGGCTGGAGGAAGCGACAGCCTTGCGTATCAGCGAGCATGGCATGCCGAGTAACGAGGCCGATGGTCTTCCCGGGGATCTGTACGTGGTGGTGAGCAGCGCCCCGGATTCGCGCTTCGAGCGTGTTGGCGACGACCTGTGGCGGCGCGAGACACTCGAAATTGCCGATGCGGTACTCGGTACCCGGCTGACAGTCTCGACGCTGGAGGGCGACGT
>JBDNAP010000447.1:0-3540 GCA_039768325.1 Thiogranum sp. | reverse complement strand
TAGCTGGTTTTTAGAACAGGGCCGCAGAAATGACACAGAAATCCTTTCATCCACCGGCACGTACCCTGATGGGGCCGGGGCCGTCCGATGTTAATCCGCGTATTCTCGAGGCCATGTCACGCCCCACGATCGGGCACCTGGATCCGGCATTTGTGGCCATGATGGATGGCATGAAAGGACTGCTGCGTTATGCTTTCCAGAGCGACTACGATCTGGCCATGCCGGTTTCCGCGCCGGGATCGGCGGGTATGGAAACATGTTTTGTGAATCTGGTCGAACCCGGTGACAAGGTGGTGGTCTGCCAGAACGGTGTGTTCGGCGGCCGTATGAAAGAGAATGTCGAGCGCTGTGGCGCTATACCCGTGGTGGTGGAAGACGAGTGGGGTAAAGCGGTTGACGCCAATAAAGTTGATGAGGCACTGAAAGCCAATCCGGATGCCAGGGTACTGGCATTTGTTCATGCTGAAACGTCCACCGGTGCAATATCAGATGCCGGCACGCTGGCTGAACTTGCCCGCCGACACGACTGCCTGACAATTGTGGATACCGTGACCTCGCTGGGCGGTTCGCCGCTGAAAGTCACTGACTGGGGTCTGGATGCGGTGTATTCCGGTACCCAGAAATGCTTGTCCTGTACGCCCGGTTTATCGCCGGTGACCTTCAGTGAGCGTGCCATTGAGCGGCTCAGAAACCGCAGCAGCAAGGTGCAGAGCTGGTTCCTGGACCTGAACCTCGTGCTGGGTTACTGGGGTGGCGGTGGCAAACGCAGCTATCATCATACTGCGCCGATTAATGCATTGTACGGCCTGCACGAGGCCCTGATCGTACTGGAAGAGGAAGGCATCGAGAATGCCTGGCAGCGGCATCGGGACAATCACCTGGCCCTGCGTGCAGGTATCGAGGCGATGGGTCTGTCTTTCGTGGTTGACGAAGCCGATCGCCTGCCGCAGCTGAATTCTGTCAGCATACCGGATGGCATCGATGATGCGACGGTGCGAGGACGCCTGTTAAACGAGTACGGGCTGGAAATCGGTGCCGGCCTGGGACCGATGGCTGGCAGAATCTGGCGTATTGGTTTAATGGGTTATGCCAGCAACCAGAAGAATGTCCTGCTTTGCCTGGGTGCGCTGGATGCGGTGCTTTCTGATATGGGCGCGCCGATTAATGCTGCGGTGGCGGTGGAAGCCGCCATGAAGGCCTACGCGCAGGCCTGATGATCCGATCCGGCAAGGCCGGCAACAAATTACCCTGTTGGAGCGGTCTTCTGACCGCGATGTCTCTCGACAGCATCGACGTATCGCGTCCCGGGGACCGCTCCAACGGGTTTACAGCATCATTTCTCACCACCGGCGACAGGTTAAACATACCCTGCCTGGTGAAATTTCGGCAACGAACATTCAACCGCTTGTTCCCTGGCGACCTTGGCGGTTAAGCCGGCGAGAAATCCAGGGTTGTTGCGGTCGCCGTTCAGGGCTTGTCCGCACCGCTTGCTGCCTCGGCGGGTTCTGCCTTTTCTTCAGCAGCTGCTGCCGGTTGCTGCTTGATTTCAATGGTTGCACTCTGCCTCAGCTTGGCAATGTACTCCTGCACGCGCTGTTTCTGCACAAACGCCTGTATTTGCGGCTTGAGCTGCTCAAAGGGTGGCGGTGAAGCTTCGCGGGTATCGTCAAGAATGATGATGTGCCAGCCAAACTGGGTTTTTACCGGTTGTTTGGTATAAGTCCCTTTTTCCATACCGGCGACGGCTTCGGAGAAGGGGGCAACCATTTGTTTTGGCGAGAACCAGCCCAGCTCGCCGCCGCTTTTGCTGGACGGTCCGGTGGAATGCTGTTTCGCCAGTTCGGAAAAGTCAGCCCCTCCGTCCAGTTCGACGATCAGCGTCTTCGCCTCATCTTCCTCCTTGACCAGGATGTGTCGCGCTTTGTATTCGCTACCGCTCGGTGCCTGTTCCTGGTAGATCTTCTGCAATTCTTCGTCGCTGACGGGATTCGCCTCCAGTTGGTGCTGAATGGCTGCCGTTGCAATAACAGCGCGGCGCTGCTGATCGATCTGCAACTGAATTTTGGTGTCTTTATCCAGGCCTTCGGATTCACCGCCCTGGCGCGCCAGTTCCAGGTTGATGATTTCCTCCAGGATAGCCTGGCGGTCCAGGTCGGCCTGATTGCCGGGGCGGCGGGCACTCAATTGTTGCTCGTAAAGCTCTACCACACCTTCGGTAATAGGTGAGCCGTTTACCGTGGCAAGTACCGGGCTGGTGTCATTAACGGTGGTGGTGGCGGTAGCAGGGTTCTGGTCTGCTGCGTTCAAAGGCATCTGGTCACAGCCCGCAAGCAGACCGCCCAAGCCGAGCGCAAGTGTCAGAGTAACTGGTTTCATCATTTTATCCTTTTATTCAGGGTGAATCGGAGTGAATCAAGATCCCGCTTCGGCAGGTGTGGATGCCTTGATGCTCAAGGCGTGTATTTCGCTGTGCATGATATCGTCCAACGCAGCGTAGACCTGGCGGTGGCGTTGAATGAGACTGTTGCCTGCAAAGGCATCGGACACGATTTCCACCACAAAGTGGCCGGCACCACCGGCACTGGCATGTCCGGCGTGCTTGGCACTTTCATCGATGATATTGAGCGACTGGGGTGAAAACACGTCTGTGAGGCGTTCGCGGATCATGGCAATACGTTCTGCGGTCATTACGGCAGCACCTTTTTGAAGGGCTTGACGTTGACCTGTTCATAGACGCCCGCAGCCAGGTAGGGGTCAGCGTTGGCCCAGTGCCTGGCGTCCTCCAGGGAATCAAATTCCGCAACCACCAGGCTGCCGGTAAAGCCGGCCGGGCCCGGATCGTCGCTGTCAATGGCGGGGTGGGGACCGGCCAGTATCAGGCGGCCCTCATCGCGCAGCTGCTCCAGCCGTTTGACGTGCTCCGGGCGGGCGGCCATGCGTTTGTCCAGAGTGCCCGCGGCATCCTGGCTGATTAAGGCGTATAGCATTCAGGATTCCTCTTCCGGTTTTTTATGGTCTTCGATATAACGGCTGAGATAAAAAGCCTGGCCGATGACAAACGCAAAGGTAATGCCAAGCATACCAAACAGTTTGAAATTGACCCAGGTTTCCTCTGGATAGTTAAACGCGACGTAGAGATTGAGCGCGCCGATACCCGCGAAAAAGGCAATCCACAGCCAGCTCAGGCGGATCCACACCGGGCGTGGCGCCTGGATGGCGTGACTCATCATGCGTTCCACCAGCGGTCTGTCACCGATCCAGATGCTTCCCATGAATACCACCGCAAACAGCCAGTTGATAACGGTCGGCTTCCACTTGATGAAGACGGGGTCTTGCAGAAAAATGGTTAGCCCACCGAAAACCAGCAATAATCCCAGCGTCACCAGGTGCATGTTTTCAAAGCGACGGTGTTTGAGCCAGAACCCAAGGGTCTGAACGATAGCTGCAACCATGGCCACGGCCGTTGCCACATAGATGTCATACATCTTGTAGGCGATGAAAAACAGCAGAATGGGGAAGAAGTCGTAGAGAAACTTCATT
>JBDNAP010000446.1:0-3418 GCA_039768325.1 Thiogranum sp. | reverse complement strand
TTGCTCGTTGTTGTTCCTGTCGGTTGGAATCGAGGGGTATCCCCGGCCCTCGCGGTAGCGCACCTCGTGCGCAACCAGGTCCATGATCTTCCGCTGGCTGGTGCGCAGCCCCGGGGCATCGGCTTCCCGCAGGTGCTCCAGAAGATCGTAGGAATTCCGCTCGACCAGCAGGCTGACATACTCATCGCCGAAGGCGTATATGGCGCAGGCCCGGCTCGGCACGGTGGGCAGAAAAACCCGTGACCGCAGTGTCCGATAGCCGTCGGTGATCGCCGCGACGGCGCGGAGGTATTGCTGCAGCAGCCGGTCGCGGTCATCGGGATCCTTGGTCTCACCGATAAAGGTGACGAAATCTCTGAGCGAACTCTGGAGGATGCAGCAGAACAGCTTGAGCCGGTACTCGAACGCGCCGACATCCGCATTGCGGCCACCTTCCTGCAAGGGAACGGCACTGGCTTGCAGCTTCAGCAGTGGGCTGTCCTGTCCGCCGACGATTCCTGTCAGCGGGGTCGCGGGGGTCTTGAAGCGGATATGAGTTTGCAGGTCGTCGTAGAACCTGGCCTTGGAATAATTCGCGCGATGCATGCCAAGGCTGTGCGGAACGAAGATATAGCACTCCAGATCGTAGGTCGTCACCGCACGTTTCCGGCTCAGCGGATAGTGCAGCTTGATCTCGAACTGATGCAGGTCCCGTATCCGGATAGTCTCGTCGATCGGACCAGCGGATGCGGGCACTATACTTTGCTTCGGCTGCAGACGCCGGACAGCAGCGGAATGCTCGCCGGATCCATCGTGCTCTTCAGTCGGGCGTTGCTGTTTTATGGTCGTTTGCATCGGTAGCCACCGACTAGGAGGTGTGCCGCCAGGAACCGGGATTCCCGCGATTAACCAGGGAAGCGCTGATCAATCCGTCATGCCGGACGTGTTCCGGCATCCAGATGCCTGGTTTTCCTGGATGATTCATTACGCTCACCCTGCGGGCCACCGGTTGGCGTTCAACGCGCGGCGCGCCTCTGCCCGGCATGCGCCGGCATGACGGTACGGGAATTAAGCAGAGATCCCCTGCGTGAAATTGATATCACATGGCATCATTTAAACTGGGACCGCTCGGATGTTACCCCCGACGGGTCGAAATTGGTAGCACCTTCGGGTGTCGGAGGCGACCTGGAAAAGCCGCGCCCCGCCAAAGGGATCTGCCTTGCCGTCATCACACCTGAACCCTGTGGCCGCTGATCTGGATGATTGTACATTGTCCATCGCCCAACTGACTCATGCTTCTTAATGCCCGATAATTCACAATATATGTACCATAGTTCAGGTTTAGTGAACTAGTAATCCATAAGCCTATGACATTCAATCCAACGACACATTATTATCATTTGTCACCGTCCCCTTTTAATACCTCACCATCAATACGGCGGTACCAGACGCCGAAATCCATGCGCCAGCACAATCAACAAAAACAGAAAATTTCGCGGTAACAGCGCTGGCCACAGGTAACGAATCACCGGCATCGCCTGCTGCCTGCGGGATGCCTCGTACAACTGGTCGGCTACCCGGTAACAGAGGCTCACACCGCGCGGCCAATCGGCAATACCCTGGATCCATAAGCGGGGAATACCCTGCTCACTCACCACCGCACCGGTCAGCGCGCCAGCAATGGCACCGGTGGTATCGGTGTCGCCACCGCAATCCAGCACCGCGGTCAGCGTTGCCTGGAAATCACCGAAGTGCCGGTACCAGGCGTAGCTCACCACCGGGACGGTGTGATAGATAAAGCCGCTGATGCCATTCCGCAGTCCCAGGCTGTCGGCATAGGCCTGCACCGACCAACCCCCCGTCACGGCCCTGGCCATGTCCTCGACAATCGCTGACCACTGCGGCTCGTGCTCGCCGGACGTGCGCAGCAACTCAAGAAACTGTATCGCCTGAGGCCGCTCCGCCGCGCCCGTGCAGACACTCCAGGCACACAGGTTGGCGACCACCTGGGCGCCGACCAGCGCACGGGGATCGGCATGTGTCACGCGGGTCGACGCCTCGACATACGCCTGCCTTCTTTCAGCGTCATTGGCGAACATCGCCCCGATCGGCGCCGCGCGCATCGCCGGCCCGTTACCGGCCGAGCGCACACCACTGTTCGACGGCGAAAAGCCCAACCAGAGCCGCACAATGGAACGCAGTGTGCCCAGCCCGATACCCGCCGGCAGGGACACAAACCACCAGCGCAGGCTCCAGGCAAAGCGTCGCGCAAAGGCTTCGACCGATGTCGGCTGTGCCAGCAGGGCCTGACTGATGAACAGGGTGTGTTCGGTATCGTCGCTGAGCATGCCGCGGCCGGCGATCAGCCGGTGCCGCCAGGGTCCGGGGAACAAACGGCTGACCCGGCGCCGCGACACGCCCTCGGCCGGCAGTCCCAGCGCGTCGCCCACTGCCGTACCGATCAGCACACCGCGAAAACGATCCTGTGTTGAGAGCTTCTGCATTTCGTTCTCCGGAATCAGGCTGCCACCACCAGTTGCACCCTGTTCGGCGCAAGACCGATGGTCGCCGTGCTGCCGGCGTTGAAAGCCAGGAAATCGGTCTCCATGCCATCGCTGAATATCACGCCGTTGTCCGCCATCTGCGAGGTCAGGGTCAAGGGGCGTTCGGCATCGATGGCGCCGAATGCCAGCGTGGTCTGTGTGGCTTTGCTCGGAAAGGGTTCGCGCACCGCGTACATCAGGTGATCGGTATCCCAGGGCAGACGTCCGCGCTCGGGCGGCGGCTGCACCGTCCCGCCCAGCGCCGTAACAACGGCAGCCGCCCCCGCATACACCGACTGCAGCCAGCCGGTGGAACCGGCACCGGTGGAGACAATGACGCCACTCGACGACTGCGTTTCCCGGCGCCCGTCCTGGGCGATCTCATAACGCGCCGAGACGTGCGAACGCGCGCCGATGAACAGATCGTTGAAGGCCAGCAAGGTCTGGCCGTCATTCAGCCGCGCCTGTGCCATGGTCACCGGGCGCAGCGGTTGTTCGCCCTGCAGCGTGCGCTGGAAGGCCTCAGCGAAGCACTCGACGGTAAACGGCAACAACAGACCATCGATACTGCCGGGGTCCGGGTTCAGCGCAAACACCGGCTGTGCCTGCAGGTACTTCGCCACGTTGACCACCAGGCCGTCCGGGCCAACGGTCATCACCAGGTCTGCCTCACCGAACAGAAACTGCGGCAGAAAGGCGCGATCGATTACCTGGCTTTTCAAGCCACGCGGCACCGCGTGACGCACCCTCTCCAGCACCACATGATACTCTGCGTGTCGCTCGGCAATCGGCGCGAATACCTGGCCGGCGTGCTCCAGGTAAAAGCGCGCCTGGGGCACGCTGTTGAAGCGTGCCACCAGTTCCTCCAGTTCCGTCCTGCGCGTCACGATGACGAC
>JBDNAP010000445.1:0-9062 GCA_039768325.1 Thiogranum sp. | reverse complement strand
TCTTGGCGGTCTTTTTGGCAACCTTCTTCTTTACAGCCATTCTATGTGCTCCTTACAGTAGTTGACTGGGACGTGACCGCGCAACGATAGCACAAAGAAAAAAAAGTGAAACCCCTTAATGCGTTTTTATACCTATATTTTAAGTATAAAATGACAGTGGGACTGATAATGTGCGGAAAATACAGTGCTAGATGCTTTTATAGCACCTCTTAAAGCCGATATCGATGTGTTCAGAATCACACAACAACATGGCAGATAGACGTCATATACCTTGCTGAAAGCAGCCGCTATCAGCTTGAACGAGTGTTGGTATATGCAGACACTGGATGTTCAATAAGTGCAGCATATTGCCCCGTTTACCTATCCTGCATTCCAGGGACAGACACAATCCGCGAATGTTCTGTTGATCGACACCACCATCACGCCGAACAGGCAGGCAGTCTTAAGTTGATGGCCGATCCGGATGCTGCAGCTGTGATACCGAAGTTCCGGTTCGGCTGGTCGATGACAAGCGCGTTACGACAGCACAACCGGTGCTGATTCTGTGAGCCTATTCACGTTTACAACAGTCCTTGTGGTACTAAGATTTTGACCTCGTCGGCCGATAGGAGAAGAGCGTGGTGGGGGGAGCCGCGTCGGCCCACGTGGGGTGCCTACAACTCGACAACAGACAAGCAGACTGGATGGATCAGCATACCATGGGAGCGGCAAAAAAACTTAATTATAAGAAAGTGTTACGTGATCTGGTGCCGATTAACGCGCTGTCCGAGACGCACATCGCGGAAGTCACAAAAAAGGCCGACATCGAGGACGTGCGCGCCGGGCGGTATGTGTTCAGAAAGGGGGACCGTGACTACCAGTCGGTCTATCTACTCGAAGGTAGTGTAGAACTGCTTGAGGGGCGTGACGTAGTCAGCACTGTTAAGGCGGGATCAGAGGACTCTCTTCATCCGCTTGCCCACAAGCAGCCACGTCAACTGTCCGCACGCGCTTCCGGAAAGGTCACCGTTGCCCGTATCGATTCCCGTCTGCTGGATGTATTGCTCACCTGGGATGAGTCTGCCGGTTATGATGTGGTCGAGATAGACGCCCATGATGACGATGACTGGATGACCCGTATGTTGCAGTCGCAGGCCTTCCTGCAACTGCCGCCCTCCAATATCCACCAACTGCTAATGCGCCTGGAGTCGGTTAACGTCAGTGCCGGTGATACCGTGGTTCGCCAGGGAGAAGACGGCGATTATTACTATATCGTAAAAAATGGACGCCTTGCGGTAACCCGCAAGGCGTCCACCAAGGGCAAGGAAGTGCTGCTCGCGGAACTGGGTGAAGGGGCATGTTTTGGTGAAGAAGCGCTGGTTTCGAAAACCAAGCGAAACGCCTCCGTGACAATGATCACCGACGGCTTGTTAATGCGCCTTTCCAAGGATGATTTTAACGAGCTTCTTCTTGCGCCGCTGGTACACGACGCTGAATTTGCCGATGCGCAGGAACTGGTTTCGAAGGGTGCGCGATGGCTGGATGTACGTTTACCCGGTGAGTTTGAGAATCGGGCGATTAAAGACAGCGTCAACCTGCCACTGTCTGCCTTGCGTGATCAGAGCGCAGATCTGGATAGCAATACGACCTATATTGTGTGTTGCGATACCGGCAGACGCAGTTCTGCAGGTGCTTTTGTACTGAGTCAGCGCGGGTTCAATGTCTATACCTTGAAAAACGGATTAATGGATGTGCCTGATGAAGTGCTGACCGATAGAGGCACAGAAGAGTCGGCCAGGGAAGAATTCAAAGATGCCGACATCATTCCATTTGACACCGAAAGTAAATCCCATGCAGAACATGTAGAGGGAAAAACCGTTAAGCGTGCCGCGTCACAGCCTGTCGATACGGAGCTGGTCGACAAGCTGCACGCCAAGTTGCAGGCGCGTGAGCGACAGATTGACGAGCAATCACGGGTCGCAGAGCAGGAGAAACGCCGACTTCAGGCCGAGAATGACGCCGCCAGTCAGGCACTGGAAGCCAGCCAGCGCCGTTTTGACGACAGCGAGAGCGAAAAGAAGTCACTTCAGGAGGAGCTCAACCGCCTGCAGCAGACCCTGTCACGGTTACAGGAGTCAGCCGATGGCCGTGACGGTGCACTGCGTACCGAGCTGAAGCAGATGGAAAAACGCCTGCGTCAGCAACAGCAGGCGCACGATAAGCACAGCCGTGAGCTGGATCAGCAACTCGGCCAGCTGCGAGGCGAGCATCAAGAGCTTGGTCAGCGTAGCAAAGCGGTTGCCAGTGAGCGGGATGCCGCTATCAAGGATCTGGAACAGCTCAGGCAGAATCTGGCATCGAATCAGCAACAACTGAGTGCCCAGCAGGATGAAGCCAGTGCGCAGCAGGAGTCGCTGAAGACGCTACTGGAAGAACAGATCCAATCAGTTACCAAACGTGCCGATGCCGCTGAGTCCAGGACCCGGGAACTCGAAGCACAGCTGGCCACCAATGAACAGAATCATAAGGAACGTGAGCAGTTTCTGGAAGATGCCGGTGCACGTGAACAGGCGCTTCAGGCCCGGCTCGAGCAGGCAGAACAGAAAAGCGCGGATGAACTGGATAGCCTGCAATCTGCAGCTTCGGCGCAACAGCTTGAACTGAATGAGCGTATCACAGCGTTAGAGGCGCAACTTGACGATCAGAGCAGCCAACTCCAGCAGCAGCAGGCAGAGCGGGAGGAACTGGATCAGCGGCTTAAGGAAGCTCAGCAGTCGCTGCAGGAAGCCTCCGAACGCGAGCGTCAGATCGGGGAAAAGCTGGAGCAAGGGGAAGGCAGTTCCAGCCGGATCCAGCAGGCCCTTGAGCAGTCCATCGCCGATGCCGATGCGTTGAGGAAACAACTGGATGAGGCGAAGCAGCAGCATGCAGAGTCCGAAGAGCGGGTCTCGCAACTGGATTCCCGGATCAACAGCGCCGAAAAAGAACACGCGTCGGATATAGCCAGTCTGCGGGAAGCCTTGACCCGCGCCCAGAATGAGCGGGAAAACGTCTCTCGCGAACAGACACGCCTGATGGGGACTTTGCGCAAAGCCGAGCGCAATCTGGAACGGGAACGCCAGGACAATGAATCTGAAATCCGCCGACTGCAGAAGGAATTGAAGAAGGCGGCAGGGGAGTCGAATGCAGGACTGGTTGCCGAACTGGGTGTTGCGCAGGAGCAGCTTAAGAAGAGTGCGCAACAACGCGATGAGCTGGAAATTCAGCTTGGTGAGCGCGGTGCGCAGATGGAAAGCGCGCAGGCCGAGGTGGAAAAGCTTACTCAACAGCTGAAGTTGGCGCAGGACGGTGCTCACCAGGCCGAGCAACAGCTGATTGAAGCGAATCAGGCTGCCAATGAGGAGATGACAATCAGGCTGGATGCCGAGCAGCAGGCGCAGCAGGCATTGCGTGATCAGTTTGAAACAGTCACTTTGGAACGCAATGAAAGCCAGGAGCAGCTTACTGTCCAGAGCCATGAGCTCGAAGAACTGCGTTCTGCGGTTCAGCAGGCACAGGCTGAAGCAGCCGCCAACAAGCACAGCGTACAGGCTGCGCAGGAATCCACACAGCAGGTGCAGACATTACGGGAGATGGTGCAGGAGCTGGAGCTGGCGCGTGACGAAGCCCGCAATCTGCAACAGCAGGCACAACAGGAGGTCGACCAGCTGCGCGCCGAAGCCGAGGTAAACCGGGGTCTGGTGAACATGCAGGCATCGGCGGGGGGCAGTGAAGAAGCGCTCCATGCAGATCTGGTGGATAGCAGGAAAAATCTTGATATCGCGGTTCGTTCGCGTATTCAGGCCGAAGAAAAAGTCGCCGGCCTGCAACAGGAGGTTGAACGTCTGCAGCTTGAACTGAGCCAGTCCCGCTCTGCAAATAGAGTGGATGAACAGGAGACCCTGATTCCTTCACTGGATGACAACGATCCGCAGGCATCGTCTCTGTCGATGCCTGAATTCGATAACTCCAACTATGATGCGTCAACCCTTGAAGGCGGTATCGGCTTGCCGGAAGAAGATAGCGCGCGTCTTTCTTCAATTAGAATGGAGGCGGTAGAAACAGAAAAAACCGGGAGCTCGAAGGTACTGCTGATAATTCTGCTGGCTGTTGGTCTGGCGGCGGTGGGGGGCTACTGGTGGTTTACTCAGAAGCCTGTGGGTGAGTCGACTACCCCGCCAGCGGTGAGCGCGGAGGCAGTTGAAGCGCCACCCTTGAAAGTCGCGCCAGCTGCCGTCGAAAATCCGGAGAAGGCTGAAACGGAATTGCTAAAGAGGGTGCCGGAGGAAAAAATCAACAAACCGAAAACATTGCCATCTTTCGCCAAGGGCATGTCCGACTTGCCAATACCAGGTAGTGCTGAAAAATCGATCGACGCACAGACCACGGCGCCGGCAACAGCGGAGGGCCTCGAACAGGAAGCGGTCGAAGAACCAGCCGACAAGGTGGAAAAGAAGGCGGCTGCTACCCAGGCCCAGCCGGTAAGATCCTTCCGTGAGACCCTGAAGAGCGGTGCCGGTGCGGTAACAATCGTCGAGTTGAGGGCCGATAGCTTCGAAATGGGCGGTGGTTCGACATCGCCGAACTTTGCGGAACGACCGCGCCACCAGGTCAGGCTGAAGCGCTTCGCCATCGGTAAACACGAAGTAACGTTTGACCAATACGATCAGTTTGCACAAGCGACTGGTCGCTCTAGGCCGAGTAGTGCCGGGTGGGGGCGCGGTAACCGTCCGGTTATCAATGTCAGTTGGCAGGATGCCGTCGCTTATACGCGCTGGCTGTCGGAACAGACCGGTAGCCGTTATCGCTTGCCAACGGAAGCGGAATGGGAGTTCGCTGCACGTTCCGGCAGCGATAAACGTTTCTGGTGGGGAAGTAAAGTCGGTGAAGCCAATGCCAACTGCTTTGACTGCGGCAGTGAGTGGTCTGGCAGCAAGACTGCACCGGTCGGCAGTTTCGCGGCGAGCCCCTTTGCCGTGCATGATATGGCCGGCAACGTGATGGAGTGGGTGCAGGACTGTTACCGGTCCGGTTACGACGGGGCTCCGGATGATGGCAGTGCTGTTGAGATCGCCGGCTGTGCGGAACGCGTGGTTCGCGGCGGAGGTTATGACAGCCCGGCCGATTTACTGCGCAGTGCCAGCCGCAGCCAGCGTTCACCGGAGGTGCGTCTGAATAATCTCGGCTTCAGGGTGGTCCGCGAATTCTAGACCAGCCGGATTTGAAATCAGGCGTCGCACTGCCTAAGCTGTAGGCGCCATGGCACAGGTTCTCGCAGTGGGTATCGCCACTCTCGATATTATCAATGAGGTCGGAAGTTATCCGCCGGAGGATGGCGAGGTGCGAGCGCTTGCGCAGGACGTTCGGCGTGGCGGCAATGCAACTAACGCGCTGGTGGTATTAAGTCAGCTGGGCCACCGCTGTGCATGGGCTGGGGTGTCCGTAAAGGAATCTGATGCGGAGGCTATATTCAGCGAGCTCAAGCGCTATGGTATAGCAACACAATACTGTAAACAGATGGATCTGGGAAAGGTGCCGACTTCCTGTGTCATTGTTAACCGTGAAAATGCATCCCGCACCATTGTGCATTACCGTGATTTGCCGGAGTACGATTTTGAAGCATTTTGCCGGATTCCATTGCAGGATTTCGATTGGCTGCACTTTGAGGGCCGCAACATTCCGGAAACGCTGTTGATGATGCGGCGGGTAAGGGAACTGCTGCCGGACCTGCCGGTTTCTCTGGAAGTTGAAAAGCCCAGGCAGAACATAGAAGTACTGTTTCCTTTCGCCGAATTGATCCTGTTCTCTAAGGCAGTTGCGAGGCACCATGGCTTTACCGCCCAACAGCTGCTGACTGAAACTAAACAACTGGCAGCAAACGCTGATATCGTATGTGCTCTGGGTGAAAAGGGCGCTGTCGCCCTGAGTCGCTACGGTGAGACTGTTCGCAGCGACGCTTTTTCACCGCAAAGCCTGGTCGATACACTTGCTGCGGGTGATGTCTTTAACGCAGGCATGATTGATGCTTTTTTGCGTGGCACACCGTTAGCGGCTGCCTTGCGTTTTGCCTGTCAGCTGGCGGGAAATAAATGTGCCCAGGTCGGACTGCACGGTCTGGATATCCCCGGACGTGATTCTTGAACGATTGGTGAGCACACAGGTTGGGCAGCCGCCCAGTCTGTGTTCAACTTGATTATGACTGGAAACATCAAACCGCTATGCAGTCTGAAAGATCTGCCGGAAGGGGGCAGCCGGGGTTTCAGTGTCAACACCCCCTCGGGTTACGAGGAAATTTTTCTGGTACACAGGAACAGTCGGCTGTTCGCTTATCGCAACAGTTGTCCGCATACCGGCGGGCCGCTCGACTGGGTGCCGGACCAGTTTCTCAATCTGGACGGTGAGCTCATTCAGTGTGCGACACATGATGCCTTGTTTCGTATTGAAGATGGAACCTGTATTGCCGGTCCGTGCGCGGGTAAGGCATTGATACCCGTGCCGCTGGAAATCAGCAACGACGAGATTTTTCTCAGACTCGATTAGTTAAATCAATTCACTCTTCGATGGATTTAAGCAGCGAATCGATAGCAAGTCCTGGAAGGGCGCTGGCCGGCTGTGTTACAGAAGCTGTTGCTTCGATTGTTGCCAGCTGTAGTTGGGGGCAGTCGTCATCCCTGGCAGCGTCGGGCAGCTGAGTTTTCTCGGTCCTTTGATTCGGGCAATCCAGTTCTTCGCCCGGGTATTCCGTACCACTTGCCATATCAAGCATGAATGCCATGGCACACCTCCTTAAGGTGGTCGCAGCTGTTGGAGCAGCCTTCAAGATGCTATCGGCTCTGGGCTATAAACATTAAATCCAATTCTTCAGGGTTGATTGCAGAGGGGGTTATGACGAAAGCCCGTCGGCTGCGCCGTGCGGACAGGGTGAATTGCTGTCAGGCAAGACAGGGCCCCCTGGGGGAGAAGGTCCCCTGGGGCAGCGGGTGTCTTGGGGTAACATCAATCAATAATCTGCAGTTTGTTTCCGCTACGTAAAGCGCAAGCTGCAATGTTTCACACCTTAAATCAGACTCGCCTCGGTCATGAATGTACTGCTGCCCGAAACGCCTGTATGGGAGCGTCGGTGGGGATGCAGGCAGATGAGGCAGTCGTTGCGAAACGAATGCATGATATCAATGTTGGATTCAACCCAGGCTTTGATCCAGACGATCCAGCTGGGTCATCCAGTCGGTGGTTTCCTCCAATATCTCGGGACCCTGGCTATCCTCGCGCGAAACGTCCATGGAGCCGCTCCAGTCTTCCGGCGGTTCGATGGCTTCCGGTTTCATGGATCCCCATGCTTCCGGGTCCAGCTCCTCCACTGTCCCGTCGTAGTACTGCAACTCCAGGGTATCGTCTTCGTCATCCTGGGCGACGACTTCAAATGCGTCTCCAATGGTGTTCTGGTACCAACTGCCAATCCTGGGAACGGGTTCAAATGTCATAGTGGGTTTACCTCCATGAGTAAACTGCTGATACTTGACAAGCTGAGAGTTTGTTAGCCGGAATACTGGGTGCAGCATTTCATGGCTGTACCCGGGCCATATCGCGTTTATAGGCGTATAAACCCGCTTTTGCAAGCAAGCAGATTTGATTGGTTCTGAGGTTTTCAAAATGGCCATTAAGTTCGTGGTGGTGGGCAGTGCGCAGCTACCGGCAGGTGTCGACTTTCCGCCGCTGAAAGCGGCGAAATACAGCTGCGACCAGTATCCGGCTTTGACTGGCGAGAATATCGTGGAGCGCTGTTGGCGCGCCGCTATCGTGGTGGCATTGATAACGGCTATCGAATTGACCGCACTGGAAAAAATGCCGCGTTTGAAATTGTTGATCGTAGCAGCTGAGGCGTTGTGCAAGCGCATTTCGCAGGCTATCGATCAGTACATTAGAAATTACGAAAATAAGGGGGTGTCGCCTTGAGCTGGTGGGGCAAACTGCTGGGGGGGACTTTCGGTTATCTGCTCGCCGGGCCGCTGGGTGCGGTGGTCGGTGCTGCATTGGGACACAATTTTGACAAGGGGTTGAGCGGCAGTATCCGCGCACACTTCGAACCCGGTGCGCAGGAACGCGTCCAGACAGTATTTTTCACGGCGCTGTTTTCTGTTATGGGGCATCTGGCAAAAGCGGACGGCCGGGTTTCCGAAGACGAGATCGAACTGGCGCGTGATGTCATGCGGCGTATGAATCTTAATGATGACATGCGCCGTGCAGCGATACGTCTGTTCGATCAGGGTAAGCAGCCGGATTTTCCCTTGGCGGATATCCTGTCGCAGTTCCGTCAGGAATGTCAGCGGCGGCGTAATCTGATGCAGATGTTTCTGGAAATCCTGCTGCACGCAGGGTATGCGGATGGAAAGCTGAACTCGGCAGAGCGTGGTGTGCTGGAACAGGTGCGGCAGCAGCTGGGTTTTTCTGTTCACGAGTACAGGCACATTGAAGCGCTGGTACGTAATGCCAGGCATTTCGGTGGTGGCGGATTCGCTCAGGAGCCGCCGTTATCGCCACAGGCCTCGTTGCACGAGGCTTATGAAATTCTCGGAGTAGAGGCCAGCGCCAGCGACGCTGAAATTAAAAAAGCCTATCGGCGTTTAATGAGTCAGCACCACCCGGATAAGCTGGTTGCCAAGGGGCTGCCCGAGGAAATGATGAAGCTGGCGACCGAGAAGACCCAGGAAATCAAAAGCGCCTACGAGTTGATCAAAGAAAATCGCGCACAGCGTTAATCTGAGCACATCAGTTAGCCGGCATAAGCTTTTGGAACTCGCTTTGAATACATCCCTGTACGCTCGACGGCCGCGTCCATGCGGCCGACGGTTCCAAAAGCTTATGCCGGCCAACTGATGTAACGGCCACCGGCAGCCACCGCGATTACAATCAGGCCCAGGCTGAGGTTGATGCCGACGATGACCCGGATCTGGTTGAGCCGTTTAGCGGCTTCCGGCCACTGTTCGCTGATTACGGCTTGCTTGAGGCGGCGGAAGGGTGCGAAATACAGGTGCATGTACAAAAGC
>JBDNAP010000444.1:0-3807 GCA_039768325.1 Thiogranum sp. | reverse complement strand
TTCCCTACCAAGTTCGATTTAATATTTATTCAGCAAGGGATGTGCCAGCTGGGAAAGCACCGTGAAAAAGCCTGCTATGGGCGACTTTCCCGGCTGCAATCCGGGCAGACCGGGCACCGAACAGGACATAATCGTCACCTCTTGACGACAGTTTTTGCCGCCCAAAAGAGAATTAATATTATTTACATGGAGTTAAACTGTCGCCGAATGGAGACAGCCATCTCAAGATGCGCGAGCACCCTTGAACTGCGAGGGATTCAGGTGATGCTTGTGCAACAGCTTGTAGAACTCGGTACGGTTACGCTTGGCAATACGCGCCGCCTGACTGACATTACCGTTGGTGATCTGCAGCAGTTGCGTCAGATACTCACGTTCAAAGTGGGATCTTGCGTCGGCAAAAGCCGGCATTTCGGCATCGGCCTCGTCGCGTAATGCACGCTGCACCAGACTGGCTGGAATCAACGAAGTCGTTGTGAATGCCACCGCCTGCTCGACGACATTGAAAAGCTGGCGCACATTACCAGGCCAGGGTGCCGATAACAGCACCTCCATAGCCTCCGGTGCAAAACCTTTTACCGATTTCTTCTCCGCATCGTCCAGGCCGCCCAGAAAATGATTGGCGAGCAGGGGAATGTCTTCGCGGCGATCGACCAGCGATGGAATATCCAGCGCCACCACATTGAGCCTGTAATAAAGGTCTTCGCGGAAAATTCCGTCTTTGCGCAACTCGTCCAGATCACAGTGCGTCGCTGAAATAATCCGCACATCGACCGGCACCGCCTGGGTGGAACCAACCGGTCGAACACTGCGTTCCTGGATGGCACGCAGCAGTTTGACCTGGAAGCTCATCGGCATATCACCGATTTCATCGAGAAACAGGGTGCCGCCATTAGCGGCCTGAAACAGTCCCTTGTGATCACGCGTTGCGCCGGTAAAAGAGCCTTTGGCATGACCAAAAAATTCAGACTCAAACAGTGATTCCGGGATAGCGCTGCAGTTCACGGCGACAAACTCGCCACCGGAACGTGGACTGGCACAGTGTATGGCGCGTGCCAGCACTTCCTTACCGGTGCCACTCTGGCCATGAATGAATACGCTGGCCTCGCTGGATGCCACCAGGCGCGCCTGACCCAGCAGGTCTTCCATCAGCGGGCTGCGCGTCACGATATCCTGACGCCATTCTGCGACAGTGTCTTCTTCACGGCGTCCCTGCTGCTCGCCTGTGACCCGCAGGGCGCGTGTCACCTGTTCCAAAAGATCCTTGCTGTCAAAGGGCTTGGTCAGGTAACCAAACACCCCGCGACTGGTCGCGTGTACCGCATCGGGAATGGAACCGTGGGCGGTAAGAATGATCACCGGCAGCGCCGGACTGCGTCGACGGATCATGTCGAACAACGCCATGCCATCCATGCCATCCATGCGCAAGTCCGTGATTACCAAGTGAGGTTGGAAGGTTGGGATCTGCGCGATTGCCTTCTCACCGCTTTCCACGGCAGCGACTTCATAGCCCACGACAGAAAGACGCATGGACAGCAGCCGCAGCAAGGCTGGATCATCGTCGACTACCATAACCCGATAACGACAAGCAGTCATTGCCACTCCCTCCTCCGACTATTGCTGTATGTCACGTTGCTGAATATTCTGCTCAATGGTTGTCAACTCTTGCAACTGCCGTTCCAACTCTTCAACACGTGCTTGGGATTCCTTCAAATTAACACGCAGGCGGGCTCTTTCATCATCGAACCAGTCGTATTCTGCAATGACTTGCTGCAACAGCGCCGACAAGGCCTTGCCGCTGTCACTGACCTGGTCCATATCCATCCCTTGCAACAATTCTAACGCGCGTCTCTGGTTACGAACAGATCCGGGACCTTCCGCCAGCAACAGGGCGAGACGCAGGCGGTTGCGGGGAGTGGCCGATTGCTGGAATGCACGTTCCCGGTTTGCCAGGATTTCACGTTGCTGAACTTCGGGTAAACCGGAGGCCCAGTGCCATTCCTCCAGCCAGTATGCCGCATCATCCACTCTCAACGAGATCGGCACCACACCTTCATTGTGCTGCACAGTCACCGGCTGACACGCACTCAATACAATAATAGTTATAAATATCAGACTAATGCGCACGCCGTACTCCGGACAATTCCATTGGTAATACCACCCTCAAACAAGCGCCCTGATCTTCACTGTCGATAACCTCGATATACCCACCATGCGCCTGTGCATATTCCCTTGCAATAGCCAACCCCAGACCGGTACCGCGCACATGGCCGTTGTCTGAATAGGTTCCCTGGTAAAATGCGTCAAAGATGCGCCGCCGCTCCTGTTCAGGAATACCAGGGCCCGCATCCGCTACTTCGACAACAGCCTGCTCGTCCTGTTGCTCAAGACGCACTCTCAAGCGCCCCTGCTCCGGGGAGAACTTGATGGCGTTGGAAAGCAGATTGTCCACTAGCGTCTGCAGTTTTGCACGGTCTCCGTCCATTTCTACCGGTTGCAGAGACACATCCAGCACCAGTTGACGGGCCAGCATGGCAACTTTCTGGTCTGCCAGTACCGACTCGATGAGCTGATTCAGGGCGATCCGCTCGACATGCAGTTGTGAAGCGCGCGAACTGGCAATATTGAAGTCCAGCAGATTTTCAATCAGCTTCTGCAACTGAAGGGTGTTGTCGCTGAGAATAGCTGCAATTTCAGACTGTTGCGCATTCAGATTACCAACCACCCGCTCGTTGATAAGCTCCGCACCTTCACGAATTGCGGTCAGCGGCGTTTTCAGTTCGTGGGAAATATGATGAAGGAAGCGGTTTTTCTCCTGCTCCACCTCCAGCAAGCGAGTCCGCATCCAGTCCAGCCGTTCACCCAACTGCTCCAGATCCCGTGGCCCGACAATCTCTGCGGGTTTGGAAAAGTCTCCGTCGCCCAGACGACGTATGGCGCGGTCCATTTGACGGATTGGCCGGGTTATCAAAAGGGTAAAGATAGCAGTCAGTATCAGTGCGCCGGGGACCAGTGCCATTGCCTGTGCCACCAGGCTGCGCTGTACCTCGGCCCCGTTGGCCTCCAATCGGGCGACCTCTCGCCCTACCAGCTTGCGGTTATCGGCCAACATGTTACGGGTATCATCGGCCAGGCCCTCGAACTCACCCAAAGCAAGCTCTGTTTCCGGCGCATCGAACGGAAAACTGATCAGAACATCGTTGATACCGTCTTCGAGCTCAATAACCCGATTCAGCCGTTGCCGCTGCTGCTCGGGAAGGTTGAGTTCAGTCAGGCGATTTACGGTATCCAGGAATATCTGGTGATTTTCCTGGTACACCCCCAACAGCGCTATATCACCCAGCACCTTGTACTGGCGAGCATTCCGCTCCATATCGGTAATCGACTCGACCAGCACCTGACTGCTTTGGGTTGCACGCACGGTCGCAAACAGGGCGCGCTGCCCCTGGACAACCAGTTGATCCACCGAGTAGGTGGCATGGATCAATGCCACTATGAGAGGCAGAATCACCAGTACGAATCCTACCAGCAACAAACGGAGTATGGATTTTGGACGATATAAGCGCACTGAGATCAACTTTTCCGAGACGGCAGGTGTATTGTGAACGAAACCATACCGTTTTCGTGGCTGTCGGCAAAAAGATGCGGGTAAGGATCACACCCGCCGCTGCACACGCAGCGGATGGCACGCGCAGCAGGTGAATAAGCCACCGGCCAAAGCCGGTGGCTTCCAGTCACGGCGAAAAGCCTGATAGACTGGCCATCCGGCCGATTTTTCTCCCGCTCCCCTTAGCACGAACAGCGACATTC
>JBDNAP010000443.1:0-5298 GCA_039768325.1 Thiogranum sp. | reverse complement strand
GCGGGCACCCTTGCTGTTCGGCTAGGAGTTCCTGTCATCAAGGTCTCCAAGGGACTTTCACCCTCTAGTCACTTCCCGGTCGGCTTTCGCCTTCCGGGTGCCAGCGCCAGTCATTGGCACTACGCGCCATGCCTGGCGCACGCCAGGTAAAGCGCCCCCGTTATCGGGGGCGCTTTCTCATCAGCGGTTGGACCGCCACCTGCCCATGGCGAATTACCGGTCACGCGGGGACGCAGCAACGCAGAGATTCAAATACCGTTCTTGCTCAACCCCTGCGCCTCTGCGCAAGCTCCAAAAGCTTAAAGGTAACAGCTTGGCGCGATCGAATTAGCCAGGCGGGATGACTTTTCAGCACAATGAGTGATGGAAAGTTGCAACAACTTGCGAACAGCTAAACGATGCGGACAATGAACATGCGATGTACAAAAGCTGTAATAGCCGGGGTCGTGCTGGCGGGTGCTGTCACCCTCAGTCTGCTTACAGGAGAAGCCATGGCGATTGAAGAGCCTAACTACACCGTAATCGAGCAGGCGGAAGATTTCGAGCTTCGACAGTACGAGCCGTACATTGTTGCGGAGACGCTGGTGGAGGGCGATTTCTCCGACGTCGGAAATGAGGGCTTCCGTCGGCTGGCCGGCTATATCTTTGGCAAGAACCGCAAAGAGGAGTCGATCGACATGACCGCGCCGGTCAACCAGGAGCCGAGCTCGGAGAAGATCGCCATGACGGCACCTGTTAATCAGCAAGTGCAAGACGAAAAATGGCGCATCACCTTCACCATGCCCGCCGAGTACACTCTGGAAACCCTGCCAACGCCCCTGGATGACAGAGTCACGCTGAAGCGCGAACCCGGCCGGCTCATAGCCGCGATTCGATACTCGGGCACATGGAGCAAGGACCGCTACGAGGAAAAACAGCATAGACTCAGGTCACTCCTGGAGGAGCGCGGGCTCAAGGCGGTCGGAAAGCCTGTTTTCGCACGCTACAACTCGCCTTTTTCCCTCTGGTTCCTGCGCCGCAACGAGGTGCTGATTCCGGTCGAGCGGTCTCGGAATTAGTTGACCGTGTAAGAGGCCCGCTGGCAGAGAAACACGTCCGGGCCTGCAAATTAATCACACCGGAGCCTTCATCGGCAGGAATAAAGCTAGTTGTATCGGTCTATCCAGAATCTGGCTCCAACACTAGGCTTAAAACGATCCTTCATTCCCGGTCATTGAACGGATTATCTGACAGGACAATCGCGATACAGGGCGCATAGGTCAGAACCGCGCCCTGCAGCATGCCAAGACCACCGAACACATTCGATAACCGCTCGACCAGTGTTTCGTTGTGTGGATCTTCGACCAGGGCTTCCAGCACGGCCAACAGCGGTGTAATTTCCTCTTCGCCGAGATACTGTTTCAGCATCTGTATCGAATTTTCGATACTCTGTGGATCGACAGCTTTACTGGAATCACTCATGAATCTGACGGGCGGTTACCAGGATCAACCTGCAACTAGTTGAGCTTGTCACTTCCCTGATCGCCGGCCGTGCCGGTCATCTCGACCATTTCCGAGATTTCCAGTACACCGTTGATTTCAAGGAAAGGACATGATTTGGCGGCAGCCAGCGCTTCATCCATAGAAGCCGACCGGATAATACTGAGCCCCGACATCGCGGTCGTGCTGCCTGGCGAGGTTGTTCCGTCCGCTTGCACGGTGTGCGTATCCTTGAATGGAATCGCCGGGCTGACGACTTTATCACCAAGCGAATTCAGCCACTGCTGGTAGCGCTGGAAATGTTTTTGCCCCTCTTCCGGGTCAGTCGGGAATTCACCCCCGAGGTAAACCAAAATATATTGTGGCATAAAGGCTGGCCCAAGAGAGTTCGAGTGGATTATCCGTATCTTTCGATTTTAAAGCATGTCGCTGAATGATACAGAGGTAAAAACCCTACATCGGAGGCAGGCATACCATCAGGTAATGGTCACTCCGAGGTTCGATGCGCATTCCGCACGGACAGTGTCTGACCGTATCCATGGTGGTATCATCTCCGGACTGGATTGTATTGCCACAATGCTGATGTCTGAAGTCGACCTGATTCGATCCGGTCGAGACGACAGCCCTGCACCGGTATGCACATGATCAATGCCTATTCCCGGCGTCTCACACCCCCTTACTCCGGACAGATTCAGATCGCCGAGTCAGACCGCGCCAGGGTGCTGACCATGGATGGCGAGAACTGGGAGATTCATTTCTGCTACGCTGCAAACCTTGCCGCCGGGTCCGACGGTCAGAAAGGCCAACGCAGTTACCGCAGGGTGGCCTACCTCGACCACGAGGAACTGCTCGAGATACAGAAGCGATTGCCGCTGGAAAGCAAAGGCATTGACGGGCGCATCATCGAACTTGCAGACTTCCTGGCGACCGCGAGGCTGCCGTTCCCTGCCGCAGACAGGTTCGAGTACTGGTTGCTCGATCCAGCCGACGGATCGCCGCTGGCGCTGATCTTTTCCTGTACCGAAGCCGGGCAGATGGCGACCTACCCGTCCCGGCCCGAGTGGACGGCCCTGCCGGCCGCAGTGCTGCCGATCGAAGCGACGCCCGAGGAGAAAGACCGCAACGATTCGCCGGTCAATTACCGGCTGGAATCCCTCATCGCAGGGCGTGCAGGCAGTAAACCAATCGCCCACTGGTTCGAACGCAGCATTGACGAAACTGACAGCTTCCCGCCCTGCCTGATCAGGGAAGACTGGCCGAACCCGGCAGATCATGATCTCTGCCAGCGATACATCAAACGCCAGTCCACACGCCTGCTGATGCTGCACAACCTGAAGCACGAAGATCGTTTGCGCCTGGAGATTGCCGCGAAGGATCATGCCCTCGAAGTCGAGCGTTTTTTCCCGCTGTACCCCGAAATCGCCGATGACAGCCTGATGAGCGCGATGCGCGTAGAGGCAAGACTGCGACGCTCGGAAACCGAGGCAGCATCGTTGCGTGATCGCAGGGACGGCGTGCTGTACCTGTGACCCGCTCCTGAATCATTGCTTCACCTCTCCCGCGGCGAGCCGCAGTCGCGCTTCGACGCGAATGGATGACATCAGTTTCTGGTCTGCAACACCAGGATACAAGGGGAAAAACTGCGCGACTTCGAGGGCATACGCCTTTGCCTCCTGTTCCAGCCGAAGCCGGTCAGACTGTTCAAGACCGTGCAGCATCAGCAGGCGGGGCGCCAGTCGTGCGATAAACCGCCTGCAAAGCCGCGCATGTTGTTCCTCTTCCCAGCTCTCGGATACGAGGCAGGGTGGAAAATCGAGATCTAGCCCCTCCCTGCGCTTCATCCAGGCAGCCCGCGGACTGCGTCCGGCACGCGCATTAACCAACTGTTCGAGTTGATAGTTCACCGGTGGTGTATAGACTTTCACTTCGTCGGGGGTTTTCTCGACGGCGCTCACCGAAGCCGGCGTTGCGGTCCATTCCAGTTGCCGGGGATACATAGCCATCTCCTGCGCTTTCACGCAGGAGTAGATCAGCGCCAGCGGTTGTTCGTTTTTTTCGGCAAGCAGCCAGTATTCATACTCGTCTGCGGGTGGAAACGGCAGGATAGCATCCTTCAGGTAATCTGCCAGCTCGAGGATCTGTTCTTCGACCACGCCGTGATCGAGATGGTATGGCAGCCTGATTCGCTGGATCCCTGTGGCTCTGATACTGGCGACACGAACATAGTGCTTTTTCTGCGGCGGGCCTGTACGGCCCCGTTCCCCGGTACTAGCGTGATCGACCCTGAACTGGATTTCCCAGTTCTCGCCTTCCAGGCTCAATGCCCTGGCCCGGTCTGACTCGGCGATCTGGACCAGCCCCGTGAAGGGTGAGAGCAGTCGTTTCGAATAGGCGCGGATCATGGATTTCCAGAGCGATGAACTGTCCAGGCAGTCAACAATATTCCATTACGTGCTGCCGCGTGGGTTCGGGTACTCGGCTTTCTGAAATGCGTATCAGCTAAACATTTTTTTCAATACATCGTACACGAATGTATTGGTGCAGGAGTTTTCACCACAATGAAGTATCTCGTCGTCGCCGGTGCGGAAAGTCAGGTATGGCCTGACTTCCATACCGTCGGATTCGATCGCCGCCATGTCATCGATGACATTCGCAATGCTGAAGGTGATGCTGGCGGTGTATTCCTCTAACTGTTGTCCGTCCATGCCAGCATCCTTGAGTTTGATCATGACCCTTTCTGCGATCTCGGAAGCGAGAATCGCCTGGTACTTGTCAAACTGTTCGGTATCAAATTTGAGATTCATACTGAGCGGCCTGCCTGATCGAGTTTGAACGCATAGAGTATTTGTCGGGTATGACACAACGCACGCCATCCCTGGAGTAAGGGCCGATTACTAAATTGGCACCGTACTACCGCCTTCGATGTCCGGACCTCCCTCTATCTTGCCGCCGTGCTCGAGTTCCTCATCGGTCGCATCGCGTACGCTCAGGATTTCCAGTTTGAACACGACGTCCCTGCCACAAAGCGGATTATTACCATCGATGAAGATAACGTCTTCGGCTATACGTGTCACAGTGAAAGTCCTGGCCTGCCCCTTATCGTTCTCCATGAGGATGGCTGTGCCGACCTTGCGGTACTCTTCCGGCACATCATGAATGTTTTCAGCGATAACCAGTGATTCATCCCTGGGACCGTACAGCTTGTTACAGTCGATCGGAACTTCGATCGTGTCGCCGCCTGACTTGCCTTCGAGTGCCGTCATGACCTGGGGTGCAAGGACTGTATTCACACCATGCACATAGCCGAGCGGGAATTCCACCTCAGTGAGCACGCTGTCAGTCTTTACGTCGATGACCTTGTATTTCAGTTCGACGTACTTGCCGTCTGCAACCCTGTCTTTGATTGTCTTAGACATGCCTGTAACCCGATTCCTAGAAGATCGATGCCGCGAAGATCTTGACTGTTCCCCGCTCGTAACCGAGCACCAGGCGACCCAGCCATTCACCTTCCTTCTTGGTGCTCCTGACCCGGTACAGACAGGTGACGTGCTGGCCCCGACGGATCAGTCCGAGGAAGTCGTAGTCCGATGACAGGTTGCGGGTGAGTTCGCTCTTGGCAAACTGTTTGCCCACTTCAATCTCGTTCAGGCCGTGGAGGAGGTCGCGCGAGAAATTCTTGATGAACAGTCCGTACTTGCCCTCGTTCGAGTACTTGATCAGTTCATCCCACATGGGGTGGGCGATCTCGGTGATTTCCTCGTCGGTGTGATCGAGGATGTTCTTGAATTCATCGGTCTGTTCTGTCGCTTCGGTTGTCAT